>JACRDZ010000180.1 GCA_016212735.1 Candidatus Firestoneibacteriota bacterium
AATTCATCCTTCATACTTCTGCCTTCTGCCTTGAGAAATGACCGTTCGCGGGATATAAAATAAAGGCAGAAGGATGAAGGCAGAAGGCAGAAGGAAAAAATAAAACCAAAAAAGAAATTTAATTTATCTCACTGCACGTGCCAGCATGAGAGCTGAAAACAAGAAAAAATAAAACTAAAAAGAAATTTAATTCATCCTTCATACTTCTGCCTTCTGCCTTGAGAAATGACCGTTCGCGGGATATAAAATAAAGGCAGAAGGATGAAGGCAGAAGGCAGAAGGAAAAAATAAAACCAAAAAAAGAAATTTAATTCATCTCACTGCACGTGCCAGCATGAGAGCTGAAAACAAGAAAAAATAAAACTAAAAAGAAATTTAATTCATCCTTCATACTTCTGCCTTCTGCCTTGAGAAATGACCGTTCGCGGAAAGGGACACGAAAAATGGAAAACTTAAAAATAAGAACAAAAAAATATGCTTTAAGAATAATAAAATTGTTTATATCATTACCAAAAACACCAGAAGCACAAATTATTGGGAAACAAATTTTACGTTCAGGAACATCAGTTGGCGCAAATTATAGTGAAAGTTATAGAGCAAGATCAGATAACGAATTTGTTGCTAAAATAAATATTGCTTTACAAGAATTGGAAGAAACATTATATTGGTTAGAATTAATTCTCGAAGGTAAAATATCAGATTCTACCGAAGAAATAAAATTTTTGCAGAAAGAGACAGATGAGCTAATAGCAATTTTCGTGACCATAATAAACAAAATAAATAAAGGCAGAAGGATGAAAGTACAAGGCAGAAGGATGAAGGATGAAGGATGAAGGAAAAAATTAAAACCAAATATTTTGAAGGTTTACATTTTTGTTCTGCCTTCTGCCTTCATCCCTCTGCCTTCTAAGAAAGGGAGTTTGAAAATGTCAGAAGACCTTTACAGCCAATTATGTAATCAACAAAGTTTAATAAATGCATGGGAAAAGGTAAGAGAAAAAGGGTCTGCTGGCGGTATTGACAAAATTACTGTAGAAATATTTGAAAAAGACCTGGATAAAAATTTGAATGTTCTTTTGGAGCAACTCATAACCTGTCGTTATATTCCAGAACCGTATCATGAAATAAAAATTCCCAAGGATGAGAATGAATTCAGGAGTTTGAGCCTTCCGACAATTAAAGATAAAATTGTTCAGCAAGCAGTGAAGGATATTATTGAGCCTATTCTTTGCAAAGATTTTTTAGATTGCAGTTATGCATATAGAGAAAATAAGGGACCAGTGAAAGCTATTAACAGGGTCATGCATTTGATAAATAATGAAAAAAGAGGCTGGGTAACTTTGTGCGATATTGACAAATATTTTGATAATGTTGACCATGATCTTCTTTTTTCTATGCTTGCTGAAAAAATAAATGATGAAAAATTGCTTTTTTTAATTCACCTGTGGATTAAGATGGGGAAAGTAGATTCAAAGATGATATGGAAAGATACTTCGATTACTGTATTCTCTTATATTTTTAATTCGTAAAAGAATAGGTGGATGCGAATAATGTAAAAAAACGTAAAATGGGTGAGGTGTAAGATTTGACATATTGGAAATAGCTAATTTTTTTAATGATTTTATAAGTGATTCAGGGTCTTTTGTTGTTTCAACAGCAAAATTGTCTGCTTCATATTCATGTTTTCTTGATAAAATCTGCATCAATAATGATAAAATAAATGAAATAGGTGAATAAAGTAATATAAAGACCATAAATCCGGCATAAATGGACATATTTTTAAAATAAAACGCATCAAAAATTTCCTTCTTGCTTATGAAAAAAGACAATAAATAGAAAAACACTCCCATTTCTATAATACTTATAATCATATTTTTAATAATATGTTTTTTCTTATAATGACCAATTTCATGAGCTAATATTGAAACTAATTCTAAAACAGAATGTTTTTCTATAAGCGTATCAAATAAAGCTATACGTTTATTTTTACCAAAGCCAGTAAAAAATGCGTTGGATTTAGTGGAACGCTTAGAGCCATCTATAACAAAAAGCCCTTGCAGAGGGAATTCAACAGAATGAGAATAATTCATAATTGCTGTTTTTAGCTCTCCTTCTTTAAGAGGAGTGAATTTATTAAAAATTGGCATGATCCAGGTTGGTGCAACAAATTGAAGAAAAATAATAAATATAGTTGCTGTTAAAAATCCATATAACCAGGCAAAAGAGCCTGCTAATTGAAAAAAACCCAATAGACCAGATAATATCGATCCACCTAAAAAAGATATTAATAAGAGCATTTTAATTTGATCAAATATAAATGTTTTAACGGTTGTTTTATTAAATCCGTATTTTTCTTCAATTACAAATGTAGAATATATATTGAATGGCATAAAAATAATATGCTTTGTAATCATTAAAATACCAAAAAATAAAAGCCCATTTACAATTGGATGATAATTAGCTTTACGAATCCAGATATCAACCCAATTAAAACCTCCTGAAAGCCAGAAAACTAATAAAACAGCAATATCTGATGAAGATTCAATTAATTCAAATAATTCCCTGGTTTTTATATATTCTATTGAACGTTTATATTCATCTGAATTATAAATTCCTGTAAATTCTTCAGGTAAATCCAGTGATAGGGATTTTATATTAATCAATTGAGATATACTGTCCACAACAAAAATTCCTATAAGCGTAATTAATATAATAAAAAAATATATATTCATTAATTTTCTCCATGTTAATAGTTAGCTTAACTATTATCTTGCTTATTATTGAATAATGCAATCTAAAATTATATATATATCATTCGATTTCTCTTGAAAAGCATTATAATTCATAGTAGAGTTAAAACTCCTGTTGATGTATCTTTAAAATAATTATTTGTTTTTATATGCTGTATGACTTAATATTTAAATATGAAAAAAAACATAAAATACAATAAATGTTATATTAGAATTTTATTATATTATACTTTATTGCTGTTATTCTTTTTATCTGTTTCATGCGGTGGAGGCAGCAGTAAAAAGAAAAAACAGCAGTCTGACACAATATCCCCAAAGGTTAAATCAGTTTATCCTGAAAATGGATCACAAAATATATCAACAAATGCGATTATAACAGCTTTATTTTCAGAACCTATAGATAAAACATCAATTACATTATCGTCATTTTATTTAAGCAGAGATATAGATGGAATTATTACATGCAATGATACTACTATAGCATTCAGACCTTCAAAAGATCTTTCACCTGATACATTGTATACAGCAACTATAACAGAAGATGTAAAAGACATTTCAGGGAACAAGCTTGAAACTACTTATGTCTGGTCATTTGCTACAGGTTCTATCCCTGATACAATTTCACCAGAAATTATTGAAATTAATCCTCTCAATAGATCAACATCTATCCCGATAAATACCTGTATAACAGTTACATTTTCTGAACCAATAGATGTTTCAACTATTACAGATACTACATTTATTGTAATTAAATCATTTGATACAGATAAATTTGAATCAACATCAACAATCAGCGGCGCACTTTCTTATAATGGTACAACTGCAACATTTACACCAGCTGAAAATCTTGATATAAACACAGAATATACTGTCAATATATTGTCATATATAAAAGATATTTATGGTAATCCACTTGGAAAAGATTTTATTTGGACATTTACAACAGGTTCCTCTTCAGATATAACACCACCTGAAGTTATTGATATAAATCCATGGAACGAAGCAAAAGATGTACCATTAAATACTAAGATTACAGTAACATTTTCTGAAATTATTAATATATCAACATTGAATTCATCCACTTTTTATCTGAATGGAAATATTAAAGCGGAAATTAAATATACAGGAAAAACAGCTGTATTATATCCTCAAACAGAATTATCTTTAAATACGACTTATATCGTAACAATAACAGATAAAGTAAAAGACCTTGCAGGGAATACTATTAAAAACAATTACACATGGCAATTTACTACTGGAACGATTAATGATTATACTCCGCCAAAAATAACAAATATAACTCCTATGAATAATGCAGAAGATGTACCTATTAATACAAAAATAACTGTTACATTTTCTGAACCTATTGATGCAACTACAATAAATCAAGCAACGCTTTATTCAGAAGATATAAACGGCACAGTTACATATAATGGTACAGTTGCAACTTTTACTCCTTCAGAAGACCTTTCTTATAATCGTATATATAAAATCATTATTAATAAAAACATAAAAGATATAGCAGGTAACAAACTGGAATCAGATTATGTATGGTCATTTAAAACCGGGGATATACCTGATACCACTTCTCCAAAAATTATTGAAGTAAATCCCAAAAATGGATCTGAAAATATTCAACTTAACACCAGTATTACAGCCGCATTTTCTGAACCTATAGATATATCAGCAATAAATTCATCAACATTTTATATAAGCGGTGGTATTACAGGAAAAATAACATACAGCGGAATAACACTGGCATTTATACCATCAACAAATCTTTCCAGCGATACTGTCTATTCATTAATAATTACAAAAGATGTAAAAGATCTTGCAGGCAACGCACTTGAATCGGATTATATATGGTCATTTAAAACCGGTTCTATAACAGACATAACTCTGCCTGAGATAATAGAAGTTAATCCCTTAAATGGAGCAAACAATATACCGATAAACAGCAATATAACTGTCACATTTTCTGAACCAATAAATGCTCTTTCAATAACAACCTCAACATTTTATATTACCCTTAGTGAAAATATATCAGGGACAGTTGAATATAATGGTATAGCGGCAATATTCAAACCATTATCAAATCTATCACCTAATACGACTTATACAGCAGTAATAACTAACAGCATAAAAGACCTCTCAGGAAATAAACTTAAATCTGATTTTTCGTGGTCATTTACAACAGGTTCAATTCCTGATTTAACTCCGCCTGTTATAACAGATATTAGTCCTTTAAATAATGCGGTAAATGTTAAATGTGATGCAAATATAACTGCTGTTTTTTCAGAACCGATTGATGCAACAACTATATCAATAGCAGCATTTTATATAAACAACGGATTAACTGGTGAAGTTTCTGCCGCTGGTAATAATACAATATCATTTAAACCATTTACAGAACTTTCGTCAAATACGATTTATACAGCAACAATAACAGATAAAATAAAAGATCTTGCAGGAAATAAGCTTGAAAAAAGCTATATCTGGTCGTTTACAACAGAAATGATTTCCTGGACATCGATTTCTGCAGGGAAATATCATAATGCTGCAATAAAAAGTAATGGAACTCTTTGGACATGGGGATATAATGAATATGGACAGATTGGAAATGGAAAAACAGAAAATAAAAATATTCCTGTTAAAATAGGTACAGAAAAAAACTGGATGCTCGTTGCATGCGGAGGATTCCATACTGCTGCAATAAAGACTGACGGTACACTCTGGTTATGGGGAAATAATAAATACGGTCAGATTGGAAATGGAAAAACAGAAAATATCAATGCTCCTGTTCAAATAGGAACAGAAAAAAACTGGATACAGGTTGCATGCGGAGAATATCATACTGCTGCATTAAAGTCCGATGGAACTTTATGGGCATGGGGGTACAATAAATATGGACAGATTGGTGACAGGACAAATGAAAATAGACTAATTCCTTATCTTATAGGTAAAGATAAAGATTGGATAAAAGTAACATGCGGGGCATATCATGTAGTTGCTTTAAAATCCAATGGGACATTATGGGCATGGGGGAATTATCTAAACGATCAATCAGAGGGGCATAATGATCCTGTAAAAATAAGCAGTGATAATGATTGGGAAGATATCTCTGCTGGCGGATATCACACACTTGCAATAAAAAAAGATAATACACTCTGGGCATGGGGAAATAATATTTACGGACAATTGGGAGACGGAACTTTTACAAATAAAACTACACTGACAAAAGTTGGTAATGATAATGACTGGATATTTATCTTTACCGGTGGATACCATACTATAGCAATAAAAAAAGATAGTACATTATGGGCATGGGGAAATAACGAATATAACCAATTAGGAAATAGCATATTAGAAAATAAAAATACTCCAGCAAAAATAAGCAATGATAACGATTGGAACAAAGCTGCCTGCGGCGGATATCATACTATTTTGATAAAATCCACAGATCTTTACTGGGCATGGGGAAATAATGAATACGGCCAGTTGGGAGATGGGACAACTATTAACAAAAATATTCCTACCAGAATTGATAATGATAATAACTGGTTAAATATAGACATGGGAGGTTATCATTCTATGTGCACAAAATCTGACAGCACATTATGGACATGGGGATATAATGAAAACGGAGAACTGGGGAATGGTTCAAATATTTCAAGAAGTAAACCTCAACAGATAGAACAGGGTAAAAAATGGAAAAACATTTCTTCAGGAAATTTTCATTCAATTGGTATCAGAACGGATGGGACACTGTGGACATGGGGAGATAATGATTATGGTCAACTTGGAGATGGAACAACACAGAATAAATTAAATCCCGTTCAGGTAGGATATGATAATAACTGGATATATGCAGTTTGCGGAGGATATCATTCTATTGCAATAAAATCCGATGGAACGCTCTGGGCATGGGGGAATAATGAATATGGACAGATTGGAGATGGAACAACACAGAATAGATTTACTCCTGTACAAATTGAAACTAACAACGATTGGCTAATTATTTCAGCAGGAGATTATCATACATTAGCATTAAAAACCAATGGGACTCTCTGGTCCTGGGGTGACAATGAATACGGACAGATAGGGGATGGGACATTAAATGATATACATAGTCCAGCTCTTATAAATAGTGAAAAAAACTGGAGCAGTATTTCTACTGGAGGATATCATTCTATGGCTATTAAATCCGATGGTTCATTATGGACATGGGGTGATAATGAGTTTGGACAATTAGGGGATGAAACAAATGAATTTAAAAATATTCCAATTCAAATTGGGGATGACTCAGACTGGAGCTTTATTTCTGCCGGAGGATATCATTCTTTAGCATTAAAATCAAATAATACACTCTGGGCATGGGGTGACAATGAAAACATACAAATAGGTGATGGCACAACAGAGAATAAAAATTCCCCTGTTCAGATAGGAATAAATCGTGACTGGGTATTAATATCTGCCGGAGGATATCATTCTTCTGCTAAGAAAACAGATAATTCTATCTGGACATGGGGATATAATAAATACGGTCAGCTTGGAATCGGGATAGATCTACCTCAAATTAAAATTATAACAAATCCAAAGAATACATTAAAAAAACGAAAAGTTAGAATGCAACAAACTAAGTAAATTGTTATTCGACTTTAACATAATTTGTAACTATTCAGCACAATTTGGCGGATAATGTATAAAATACTGTATTGGTGTGTACCTTTGGCTTGTCATTCCCGACATGTTTAATCGGGAATCTATTTTTCAGTTTAAATATAAAATCTGGATTCCCGCTTAA
>JACRDZ010000176.1 GCA_016212735.1 Candidatus Firestoneibacteriota bacterium
TCCTTCAATCTCTTTAATTTTTTCTTTTTCTGGCATTTCTACTGCTGAAAAAAGTATATAAATTCCTTGAGTATTTATTTTGTCTCCATCCTGAATAACAAGATTTAATATATTCTGAGAGAGATCAGCAATAACTTCACATTCTCCAAGTTTTTTCCCGCTGGATTTTGAAGAAGCGTATAACCTTTCCACCTCAAAGTAAGGATGATCCTGCAATACTTCCAGAAATTCCTGACCAGCAGCTCCAGTTGCTCCTAATATTCCTGCTTTTAATTTTTTTCTCATTTTAATATGCCTCCTTTAAATTAGGCTCGATAAATCGAGCAACTACAATGCAATATGTTTGTAGTTGCCCAATTCATTGGGCATAAAATGAATACTTTCAAATTCCTATACTTTAAATTATATCTGTACAAACTTAAGCATTATTTATATTAAAGTCCAAATACAAAGTCAAGATATATCTATTTCTAAAATATTCTTGAAATTTTTCAAAATAAGATTAGAATATAGCCTTCAAAATAAAATATCCTTAAATTAAGCCTGATAAGCTTGTACTCAACATTATTAATTGAGTATCAGGCAACTATAAAAATTTAATGTAGTTGCTCGATTCATCGAGCTAAATTATGAACTTTGAAATTCCTATACTTTAAAATTAGGAGAAATTTATTAATGCTAACAGCATCAAATACTATAGCTTTAAATAATCCTAAAGTCTATATTAAAACCTACGGCTGTCAGATGAATGAACTGGATTCTGAGATTATGATGGGGGCTGTAAAAAGTTTAGGATATATTGCGGCAGATAATTACAAAAATGCTGATATTATAATACTCAATACTTGTAGTGTAAGAGAGAGAGCTGTTGAAAAAATCTATGGACATATTGGAGAACTTAAACGTCAGAAGAACAACAACCCGAATCTAATTATAGTAATTGCGGGTTGTCTTGCACAGGAAATAAAGGGGAAAATATTAAAAGATTTTCCTTATATTGATCTTATTATAGGGACTCTTAATAAAAAAGAATTCCCTGCATTAATAAAGAAAGTTATTAATGAAAGAGAGAAAATAGTCAGTATTAAAGAAGAACAGGAAGAAGTATATGAATTTGACAATATTGAAAGAAACAGCAATGTAAAAGCCTATGTTTCAATTATGGAGGGATGTAATAATTTCTGTTCATACTGTATTGTCCCTTATGTGCGAGGAAAGGAAATAAGCCGGCAAAAAGAAAACATACTGAAAGAAATAGAGAATCTTGCGGAAAAAGGATATAAAGAAATTACACTACTTGGACAAAATGTGAATTCCTATAAGGATGGCAATTGTGATTTTGCAGATTTACTTTCTTATGTTCATGAAGTGGCTGGGATAGAGAGGATAAGGTTTATGACCTCTCATCCAAAAGATATTTCAGATAAACTAATAGAAAAAGCCGCGTCTTTGCGAAAAGTATGTGAGCATTTTCATTTTCCTTTGCAGTCAGGGTCTAACAAAATATTAGAAAATATGAACAGAAAATATTCTTTTGAGAAATATTTTGAAACTGTAAATTATCTTCGTAAACTTATTCCTGATATTAGTATAACAACAGATTTTATTGTTGGTTTTCCGGGTGAAGAAGAAAAAGACTTTGAAGAAACTTTAAATGCAGTTAAGATAATCAAATATGATGGAGCTTTTATATTCAGATATTCACAGCGTTCAGGTACACTTGCGACAAATTTGCCTGATAGCGTTCCTTACAAGGAAAAAATACGCAGGCTGGAATATCTTCTTAGTGTACAGGAAGAAATATTGAAGGAAAAAAATAGCTTATTAATAAATCAAAATGTTGAAATTCTGGTTGATGGCAGAAGTAAAAAAGATATAACTCAGTTGACAGGCCGCACAAGAACTAATAAAATCGTAGTGTTACAGGAAAAACATAAATCAAGTGATACACTGAAGTTGGAACACCGAAATCAGGAAAGAGGAGAGAAAAATCTGATAAACAAAATTATTGATGTAAAAATTATCCGAACCGGAGCATATATGCTTTGGGGAGAAATATAATACAAGGAAAGGAGATATAAAATTGGAGACATTGACTCCTAAAGAAATTGTAAAAGAACTTGATAAGTATATTATTGGACAGAAAAAAGCAAAGAAAGCTGTAGCAATTGCTTTGCGTAACCGCTGGCGGAGACAACAGCTTTCCGTTGAATTGAAAGACGAAGTTACACCTAAAAATATTATTATGATTGGCCCAACAGGAATAGGTAAAACTGAAATCGCCAGACGTTTAGCACGTCTTGCACAGGCACCTTTTCTGAAAATTGAAGCATCTAAATTTACAGAAGTAGGTTATGTAGGCAGAGACGTGGAATCAATGGTTCGTGATCTGACCGAACTTGCAGTAAAAATGGTAAGAGAAGAAAAGACTGATTTTGTGAAAGACCAGGCAGCTAAGATTGCTGAAGAGCGTATATTGGACATTCTTCTTCCTCCATTCAGAAAAAAACGCAGGAAAACTTTAAAAGATAAAACTCTTAAAGAATCAGAAAATAATGAGTTATCTCAGGACATTCAGGAAGAAAATAATGAGATTGATTTTATAAATACACGTGAAAAACTGCGGAATTTATTTAAAGAAGGGAAGCTTGATGAACGTCTTATTGATGTGGATATGAGAGAGGCTAGAACAGCAATGATTGAGATTTTTTCCAGCTCAGGGCTGGAGGAAATGGGTGTAAATTTTCAGGATATGCTCGGAAATATGTTCCCTAAAAAGTCAAAAAAGAAAAAAATGGCTATAAAGGAAGCTTTTGAATATTTTACTGAAGAAGAAGCGCAAAAATTAGTTGATGTTGAAAAAGTAATAGATCAGGCAATAAAAAGAATTGAAAACTCTGGAATAATTTTTATTGATGAAATAGATAAAATTGCAGGTCGTGAAGGGAAGTCAGGTCCTGACGTTTCACGGGAAGGTGTTCAGAGAGATCTTTTACCAATAGTAGAAGGTTCAACAGTTCCGACAAAATATGGTATGGTAAAAACAGACCATATTCTTTTTATTGCAGCAGGAGCTTTTAATGTATCAAGTCCATCTGATCTTATTCCTGAACTTCAGGGCCGTTTCCCTATCAGGGTAAAACTGGATTCTCTGAAAAAAGATGATTTTGTACGTATTTTGAAAGAACCTAAAAATGCTATTACAAAACAATATACTGCTCTTTTAAAAGCAGAAGATATAGAACTTATATTTGAAAATGATTCTCTGGAAAAAATAGCATCAATTGCCGCAGAAATTAATGAACGTACTGAAGATATAGGTGCGAGACGTCTTTACAGTCTTATGGAAAAACTTATTGCTGATATTTCTTTTGAAGCTCCTGATAAAAAAGGTGAAAAAATTGTTATAGATAACGGTTATGTTGAAAAGCATTTAAATATAGAAGATATTATGAGAGAAGATGAACTTAAAGAAAAAAGAGTTGTAGGTTTTATTAATCCGCCAATTAGTGAAAAAGGGGATAAAAAATGAACCACAGAGGACACCGAGGCTTACTATTACCCACATCTCTGCAAACGCTTGTGAGAGTAAGCTGAAATTTACAAATATTTCATTGACGATTGAGCATTGACAATTGAGCATTATAATTCAATTCATATTAATAACGTCTAATGTTTTCAAAGGATTTAA
>JACRDZ010000018.1 GCA_016212735.1 Candidatus Firestoneibacteriota bacterium
CAGAGTTAAATCAGCAGTCCCACCGTTAAAGAATCTCTTGAATACATAAATAAAGTTATTTTTAATAAGTTCAAAAGTCTCTTTAAAATTCTTATCGCTGGTACGGTTAATTTTTTCTATAGTCTCTAATAATGAATCCTTTGCCTGCTCCAGATCTTTTTTCTGAGTCATTAGAAATTCCAGACGGGTTGAAACCTGTTTATATTCTTCAATAGCCATGACATTAATAGGTTCCATTTTGCTCATGCGGATTTTTAATTGATCTACTTTTTCTTTTAAAGAATCAGTATCTATTTCTTCCTGTATTTCAAGATTGCTCAATTGATCCGGATCCTGTGCGAAATCCGTTTTAAGTTTTTCTATAAGTGTTGAAACCCGAAGTTCTATCTCGTGGTTCTTTATTTCCTGTTCGTACCAATCTCCCTGAAGTTTATCAAAATCTTTTTTTATCTCTTTGTATTTATCTTCTTTTACCCTGATAGTTTCCTGTAATTCTCGGTGTTTTTCTTCAATTGAAAATATTTCTTTCCCCTGATTTTGCTTGTTTTCAAATAACTCAATAACCCTTTTTTCCTTTTCCCTATTATCATTTTCCCATGCAAGTTTATCCTGATCAAATTTCGAAAGATTTTCTGTATATCTGTTCAGGTAAATATTAAGTTCTTCAATAGATTTTTGAATATTTATTTCTGATGTTTCAAAATATGAAAGCTTCCCCTGTTTTGCTGCGAAGTTCATTTTAGCTTCTGTTAATTCTTTCTGAAGCTCATCATATTTTTTTCTATTCTGGTCTATTATTTCAAGAGATTCATTTTCGTTTTTAGTTATCTGTTCAAGAATGGTTTGAAATTCAAACAATTCCTTTTCCAGAGAAACTTTCTGGCGGAAAGAATTATTACTTTCTTCTTCAACTTTTTTCTCAATCTCATCTATTTCTGTCAAACGATTTAATATTAACATTTCTTCATCTGAATAGCGGATTAACTGATTTTTAATATCCAATAAAAGCATTTCAATATCACGGTAATCTTTAGTAAGATTCTGGATTGAAAGCTCAAGGGAGGATATTATCCCTTTAAGGTTTGAAGCATTATTTTCTTCTTCCACTAGTTCTCGTTCCAATATATGAAGAGTTTTAGTAAGTTCTTCTATTTCTCTTTCTCTTCCTAATAATCCTGGAACATTTTTATCAATACTTCCTCCTGTAATTGCTCCTGCTGGATTTATCATTTCTCCATCCAGAGTAACCAGACGGTATCCTTTATTTCCTGTAGAACTAAATACATCTGTTGCAACATCTAGATTGGATACGATAATTACTTTGCCGAGCAGATATTCCATTATTATTTTATATACGCTGTCGAATTCAATTAAATCAATAGCCCAGCCAATGACACCGTCTTTTTTAGTTATGAAATCAATATTATCTCTTAGTTTATCCGCATCATAACGGATTAAATCCAGAGGTAAGAAAGTTGCTCTTCCTTTTCCGATGCTTTTCAGATATTCAATTGCCTGTTTTGCATCCTTTGATTTTTCTGTAACTATATTTTGAATATTTGATCCTAATGCAACTTCAATAGCACGTTCATATTTAAAGGAAGTACGGATTAAATCTGCAACAACTCCGATACAACCTGTCAAATTACCTCTTTTTTTCTCCAGTAACACTTCTTTAACACCTGTAAAATATCCGACAAGGCTTTCCTTCAGACTTTTAAGTGTTGACAAACGTGCATCATATTCTTTTCGTTCCCCGAACTTTTTATGAATAATATTTGATTTTGTTTCAAATAATTGTTTATTTTTTTCTATATCCAGAAAACTGGAATCCAGATTTGATTTTATTCTTTCTTTTTCTTTTTCTGTTTTTTGTAATTCCTGTTCTTTTAATGTTTTTTTCTCAAGAAGAATTTTTTTATTATGTATTATTTCGTTTCTCTGATCACTAATTTTTTTCTTATTATTAGATATTTCTAGAGCTTTTACATTTTCATTTTGAAGTATTGTATGCCGCGTTGTTATTTCTTTTCTGATTTCAATTTCACGATATTTTAAATCATTCAGAGATTTATCTTGAAGATTAAGATCGTCTTTTATTCCAGAAATAATCTGTTCACGTTTCTGTAATTCGCTGAATTCAAGTTCGATTTCAGATTTTATATGTTCAATGTCTGTTCTGAATTCAGATAATTTTATAAGATTTTTTTGGATTTCAGTTTCACAGCCGGTTTTAAATTCTTTTTCCCTTATTTTCTGGTTTTCAAGCCCGCCAAGACGTTCTTTATTAACAGCAATAGAACTTTCCAGTTTTTCTATATCCATATCTATTTTAAACTGTATTTCATTTTGTTCAGTGAGTTTTCTGTCAATTCCAATAATTTCTACTTTAGAACTATCTAATTCTGCTTCAAGCTGACTTAAAGAAGTTTGTATACCAAGTTTGGATTCTTCAAGTTGTTTTAATAAATCCAATGAAATTTTATGTGATTTTTCAATTTCAATATATTCAAGCAAACAAAGTTTTTTCTCCAGTTCTTTTAATTCATCTCTATATCCGAGATATTTTTGTGCACGAGCTGATTGAGTTTTTAGTACATCTGCCTGCTGAGACACTTCTTGAACAATATCGTTAATTCTTAAAAGATTCTGTTCAGTATGTTCAAGTTTTGAAAGTGTCTCTTTTTTTCTTGTTTTATATTTCATTACACCTGCAGCTTCTTCAAAAAGCATACGGCGAACAGAAGGATTATTGCTCAAAATCAAATCAATCTGGCTTTGTTCAACAATGGAATAAACATGAGATCCCATCCCTGTATCCATAAAAAGTTCATTTATATCTTTAAGACGGCATTCAGACTGATTAATTAAATATTCACTTTCTCCTGAACGATACATTCTTCTTGTAATAGTTATTTCTTCATATTCTATGGGTAACAATTTTTTATTGTTAATAAGAGTTAGAGATACTTCTGCCATTCCAAGAGGTTTTCGATTATGTCCACCGTTATAAATGACATCTTCCATCTTATGTCCGCGAAGAACTTTTGAACTCTGTTCACCCAAAACCCAGCGTATAGCATCTAGAATGTTTGTCTTACCGCACCCATTTGGACCGACAACAGCTGTTATCCCGGGAGAAAATGAAAGGCCAACTTTATCTGCAAAGGTTTTAAATCCAAATATTTCAACATGTTTTAATTGCAATTCTAATACCTCCAAATTTTTTGTTTTCTGTGGCATATATATACTATATTCAGTTAAAATTGGCAAGATATATTTAGAGCCTATCCCGTTATCAATTTTCGTAACGAGGTCGAGCGAAAAGCTTATAGGCAAGGCCGCAGGAGTAAAACGTACTCTTCAGCAGTACATTTTATTCCGAGAACGAAGCATATAAGCTTTGCAGCCGACCGCAGTAGAAAATTGATAA
>JACRDZ010000183.1 GCA_016212735.1 Candidatus Firestoneibacteriota bacterium
TCAGGTCATCTTTGTCCGATCCTCAATCGCAAAATCCTCAACGTAGCTATGTGCTACGCCTCAGATTTTGCTCAATCGGATCAGCCAAATCTGACCAGAATCTGAGCGCCTGAATGCGTAAGTTATTTCGTCACAGCCCCTTAGACTATTTGTAATTTTTTCAAATACTGCGCCGCATCTTCAGGGGAAGTCGGATTAATATAAAAACCTGTCCCCCATTCAAAACCAGCTGTTTTAATTACTCTGGGTATTATTTCTATATGCCAGTGATAATCTTCCATCCCGTGTACCTGAGATGGAGCTGTATGAATAATATAATTATAAGCAGGTTTATTTAAAGCTATAGAAATGCGTTTTAATGTATCTTTTAATATTTTTGCCAGGTCTATAACTTCAGAAATACTTATTTCTTCAAAATTAGAACTATGTTTTCGAGGTATAATACATATTTCAAAAGGATATATTGAAGCAAATGGTGTATAACTAATAAACGAATTATTCTGTGATATTAAACGTTCCTGAGATAATATTTCCTGTTTAATAATATCACAAAATATACAACGCTCTTTATATTTATAGTAACGTAAAGCTCCAGACATTTCAGATTCAATATTCATAGGTATTACTGGAGTTGCAATAAGATTTGAATAAGGATGATCATAATAAGAACCTGCATCCCAACCTCTATTTCTAAATATTGTAATATATTTGAACCTGATATCTTTTTTTAAATCAGCAATCCTGTCTCTATACATCCATATAACATTTTCAATGGATTTTAAATCAGAATCAGGTATATCAATATCATGTTCAGTAGTTTCAATTATTATTTCATGCGCTCCGATCCCATTCATTTTATCAAACATGCCAACACCTGTCTGATTAATTTCTCCTTCAATACCTAATACCGGGAACTTATTTGGGATTACTCTTGTTACCCATCCTGGAGAATTAGCTGGAGTTTTATCTGGACGATATGCAAAAATTTCTGATGGGGTCATTTTTTCCCTATCAGGACAAAAAGGACATTCTTTAACGCTATCTTTATTTATAACTGATTTACCAAAAATAACGGATTTGCGTAATTCTCTGGAACTTATTATTACCCATCTATCTAAAATAATATCTCTTCTTAATTCAGATATAAAAATCCACTCCCTTTCGCAAGCCCTAACTTAAAATAAAGTAAGTTTCTTTATTATCTGTTTTGGAGTTAATCTATCAGTATAAGTTCCATCTCCCAATTGTCCATAACTATTATCACCCCAGGCCCAGATAGTCCCATCATTTTTTATTGCAACACTAAAATCATCTCCTGCTGCAATTGCAATTACATCTTTTAAATCGCTAACCTGAACATATGTATTTCTATCAGCCTTAGTTCCATCTCCCAATTGCCCATAACTATTATCTCCCCAGGAATATACTATGCCATCTTTCTTTAGTGCAAGATTATGACCACTACCTGCGCTTATTGCAACTATATCTGTTAAATTTTTTACCTGCACATATGTACGTCTATCTATATTAGAACCATCACCTAATTGCCCATAAATATTGTATCCCCATGAACAGACTGTACCATCTTTCTTTAATGCAATGCTGTGATATGAACCTGCACTTATTGCAATTATATCTTTTAAACCTTTTACCTGCACATAAGTACTTCTGTCTATACTAGTACTATCTCCTAATTGATAGTAATCATTACCTCCCCACGAATATACAGTACTATCTCTTTTTAATGCAAGGCTATGATATCCACCACCTGCAACTGCTGTAATTTGTTTTACCCTTTTCACCTGCACGAATGAAGATCTATCTGTATTGGTGCTGTCCCCTAATTGATAACTGCTATTATCTCCACACGCAAATACTGTACTATCATTTTTTAAAATAAGACTATGATATGCTCCACCTGCAACTGCTGTAACATTTGTTAATCCGCTCACTTTTACAGGTATTTTATTATCTATTAAATTACCAATACCTAATTGACCATAATTATTACGTCCCCATGTATATACAGTATTATCATTTTTTAAAATTATATTATGATCCCCACCTGCTGAATATGACACTATATCTTTTAATGTTTTTATCTTTTCTAAAGTATTTTTATTAACTAAAGTGCTGTCCCCAAGCTGACCATATTTATTATATCCCCAGGAAGAAAGCGTGCTGTCATTTTTAACTGCAATTATGTGATAAAAACCACTTGTTACTGCTTTAAAAAAAGTTGGAAGCTCATATACCTGAACATAAGAACTTGTATTATTATTGGTCCCGTCTCCGAGCTGCCCATATCCATTATATCCTGATGCCATAATTATTCCAGTATCTTTCAATGCCAGGCTATGGTTCCAGCCTCCAGCTATTGCAATAACATCAGTAAGTCCTGTAATACCAAGCTGTCCATAACTATTATCTCCCCATGCCGAGACTCTTCCATTTTCTCTAAGTGCAATACTGTGCTTTCCTCCTGCAGCTATTGATATAACATCATTTATTCCTGAAGCTTTAACAGGAATATTGCTGTTGCCATTTGTTAAATCCCCTAATTGCCCTTCTCCGTTATTTCCCCAGGTCAAGACTGTACCATCTTTTTTTAGAGCAATACTATGACTCCAGCCAGCAGCAACTGCTATTATATCCGTAAGTTCAAATACCTGAACAGGAGTATTTCTGTCTATATTGGTTCCATCTCCAAGCTGCCCCGACTCATTTCCTCCCCAGGTCCAGACTGTACCATCTTTTTTTAATACAATACTATGTTCTCCTCCTGCAGCAATTGCTATGACATCAATAAATAAACTTGGCTGAACAGGATTATATGAATCTATATTACTTCCATTTCCAAGCTGCCCATATATATTATTCCCCCATGTCCAGACTGTACCATCTCTAGTCAATGCAATACTATGGTTCCATCCTGCTGCAACTGCTATTATATCTGTTAATCCGCTTACCAATACAGGAACAGTCGTATCAAAATTATATCCCAATTGTCCAAATCCATTAAATCCCCAGGTATATACTGTACCGTCTTTTTTTAATGCAATACTATGATTCCCTCCAGCAGCTATTGCTAATACATCACCAAACCTGGGAATTTCTGTAGAAATATTTTTGTCAATTAAAGTTCCATCTCCTATCTGCCCGAACCTATTATATCCCCAGGTACATATTGTTCCGTCACTTCTAAAGGCCATACTGTGATTACCACCGCCAGCAATAAGAATATTGCCAGGTGTAGATAAAACCACATCGCTTAATTTTGATTCTCCTGTATCATTAACAGATGTTACTCCAAAAGCATATTTTGTACTATTTGTAAGACGTGTTACTACATAAGGGGATGTTACACTTTCAATTTTTTTACCTTTTGTTTGTACAGTTGAACTATCAGTATGATAATACAGATTATAATATTTAGCTCCAATAACAGGATCCCAGCTTAATCTTGCTAATTTATCTCCTGCAATAACTTTAATATTAATTGGAACAGTTACTACATTGCTTGAAAAAGTCGGAGTAGCTGAAATTATTCTGCTTAAAGCTGACTCGCCTATTTCATTTAATGCTGTAACTGCAAATGAATATAAAGTCTCATTTGTAAGACCTGTTACAAAATAAGGCGGAGTGACTTCTTCGATCTTTGTTCCGCTAGTTTTTGATACTGTATCATCTTTTTCATAATAAACATTATATGACGCAGATACACTTCCTGGTTCCCATCCTAATGCTACCTGTCTATCTCCAGCAATTGCACTAAATTTAATAGGAGGCAAAGGCACTCCTGACACAACATTAGGTGTTGATAAAACTACATCACTTAAAATAGATTCACCAATTGCATTAACAGCAGTAACAGCAAATGCATACTCTCTGCCATTTATCAGGTTCGAGACCACGAAAGAACATAATTGTATATTATTTATTTTTTGGCTTCCTGTTTTTGCTACTGAAGTCCCAATCCCATAATATATGATATAAGACATTGCATCATTTACAGGTTCCCAATTTAATATTACCTGTCCGTCAGAAGCAACAGCATTAATTTTATCTGGTGCAGAAGGAACACTTGAAGGCGGATTAGGTATTGCAAAAATAGTTTTACTTAAACTTGATTCTCCTATTTTATTCAAAGCTGTTACAGCAAATGCATATTCTATCCCATTTATCAGCTTATTTACTACATAAGGAGATATTGCTTCTCTTATTTTTTGGCTTGATATTTCTTTAAATATATAACCTGTATCATAATAGATATTATACGATAAAGCTCCTATGCTTGTATCCCACATTAATGTAACCTGTTCATCTGCTATTAATGCTTTGATATTGGAAGGCTTAGAAGGTGTTCCCTCAGAAACATCTGGTACAGCAGAAACAAGTGCACTTAAATCAGATTCACCAATATCATTTAATGCAGTCACTGCAAATGAATAATTAATTTCGTTAGTTAATCCCTTAATAATATATGGGGAAACAATATTTTCAACTTTTTTGCTTTTTGCTTTTATAATTATACTGCCTGTATCATAATATAAATTATATGATTTAGCTCCGTGTACAGGGTCCCATGTTATTGAAACCTGTCTGTTACCAAGGGTTACGATTAAATTAACAGGCAGAGAAGGTACATTCTCTGTTTTAGAACTGCTTTTTTTACCGGTACTACATGCAATAGCAAATAAAATTAAAATACAGATTACAAATAAAAAAACAATATGTAATATCTTGTTTCTCATTTATTACCCTCCTCTGTTGTATCAATTACAAACAAAACCTGTCCTTTTTCTACAGCATCGCCTTTTTTTGCTAAAATATCTATTATTTTACCTTTTTTTTCTGCTATTATTTCGTTCATTAATTTCATAGCTTCAACAATGCAAAGGATTTTCCCTTCTGAAATAACATCTCCTATTTTCACAAATTCTTCTGCTCCTGGACCGGGAGCACTGTAAAATGTTCCTATCATTGGAGACTTAACTTTATAAATATCAGGAGCATCTTTCTGTATCTCAGTCTCTTTTGATGCAGAACTATCTTTTGAATCCAATTTTATATGCGGTAAAGAGGATTTCTTCTGTGCTCCAGAAGATGTGCTAACTGCATCCCCTCTTTTTATAACAAGTTTTGTATCGCCTTTTTCAATATTAAATTCTAATATTTTACTTTCTTTCATTGTTTCAATTATATCTTTTATCTGTTTTAATGATTCAATAGAGATTTTTTCTTTTTCTACTTTTTTATCTTCCATAGCTTTCTCTAATTTTTCTTCATCGGAAGGATATTCCAGAGGATTATTTCTCCAGTTGAAATAACGAATAGCTACTTCAGGGAATAAAGCATAAGTTATTAAATCCTCCTCAGTTTTTATCAACTCTTTGTCAACTTCTATTTCCAATTGTTTAAGAATTGGAGGCAATAAATCTGCCGGGCGGCAGGTTATCGGTTGTTCGTCATTTAATATTTTTTTTATAATAGCTTTTTTTATCGGAGACGGAGGACGGCCATAAAATCCTTTCACATATTCTTTCACTTCCTGCGGAACAACTTTATAACGCTCTCCTAAAAGAACATTAAAAACTGCCTGAGTCCCGACAATCTGGCTTGTTGGTGTAACTAATGGAGGAAAACCAAAATCTTCTCTGACTTTAGGGATCTCTCCAAGTACATCTTCCATTTTATCAAGAGCTTTCTGTTTTTCAAGCTGGCTTATAAGATTTGAAACCATTCCTCCAGGTATCTGGTGTGTAATAACTGCAGTATCAATCAAAGACTGTTTACTTCTTATAAGTTTTTTATTTTCCGCAACATGTTCAAAATAATCAGCTATTTCCTCCAGAGCAGTAAATTTTATTCCCTGATTCATTCCCAGTTCATCCAGAATACTTACAATGGTTTCTACTGGCGGCTGTGATGTATAAAGTGCAAGCGGAGCAGATGCGCAATCTACAATATCCACACCGGCTTCTATAGCTTTTAAGTATGCTACAGTAGCCATTCCGCTGGATGAATGACAATGCAGCTGAATAGGTATTTTTATTTCTTTTTTTAGTTCTTTTACTAAACTATATGATGCGTAAGGATAAAGAATTCCCGCCATATCTTTAATGCACAGAGAATCAATTCCAAGCTGTACTAATTCACGAGCAGTTTTAATATAATGATCGATAGTATGTACGGGACTTATTGTATAACAAACTGTACCCTGTGCATGAGCTCCTAATTTTTTTGTATATTCTATAGCTCTAACCATATTCCTGACATCGTTCAATGCATCGAAAATTCTTATAATATCAATACCATTTTTTACAGTCCTCTCAATGAATGCTTTTAAAAGATCATCAGGATAATTCTTATAACCTACAACATTTTGTCCTCTTAAGAGCATCTGAAGCGGTGTATTTTTCATAATCTTTTTAATATTTCGCAGACGTTCCCATGGGTCTTCATTTAAAAATCGCAGACAAACATCAAAAGTTGCTCCTCCCCATACTTCAACTGAATGGTAACCGACTTTATCGATTTTTTCCGCAATCGGCAGGATTTCAGAAGTTTTCATCCGTGTTGCCCATAACGACTGATGTGCATCCCTTAAAGTAGTATCTGTAACTTTTACTATTTTTTTAGATTGTTTTTTCATAAAACTCCTATGTTAATATTAAATTAGACTGCCTTCGGCAGCAACACTTTTATTAATTATTAGACACAGAAGGACACTGATTTTTTATGATTAACACTGTAAAAAATTTAAGGTTTTGAATTTAAAACAAAATAAATCTGTGTTAATCTGTGTCTAAATTATATTTTTTCTTTTGTTTTCAATTTCCTGTACTTTAAATTAATGATTTTAAAAATTCCTCAATTTCTTTTGCTTTAATTACACCTTCACGAATTAGATTTCCGCTGGTATCAATTATTGTTGACTCTTTCCCGAATTTACATTTACCTGCATCAATAATAAAATCAACATTCTTAATAATATCTTCGTTTATATCGTCAAATTCTATAGGACTTTTATCCCCTGATATATTTGCACTTGTTAAAGCAATCGGTTCGTCTATGTCTTTAATTATCTCACATAGGATTTCATGTTCCGTCAATCTAATAGCCTGTGACTTATTATCATTAAGATTAAATACAATTGTAAGTGGCCCCGGCCACCATTTATTAATTATTTTTTTGGTAATTTCAGGAAGATTTATATCTTTTGTTATTTTATTTAATTGTTCCCTAGAACTAATAATCCAGGGAAGAGGTTTATCATACGGTCGTCTTTTAATTTTATATATTTTATTATAATCATCAAGAAAACTGCTCTTTACTCCAATCCCATATACTGTTTCTGTAGGAAAAATACCTATTCCTCCTCCATTAATAAGCTCCAGCAGCCTGTCTCTGTATTTCTTATAAATTTCTAAATTTGGAATAACATATTTTTCATTTTTCATATATAGTTTTAAAATTTTTTTGAATATAGCATAAAATGAATTTCATGTCAATATATTGAATTTAGACATAATCCATTCTTATACCAAAACATGTAGTTTATATACCCATTATATGCCTATTTTTTCATGGTTGCAATTTACTTCATAATATTAATATTATTATAGTAAGTAATTAATAGATATATAAAAAGAGGTGTACTATGACAAAAATGAACTTAAACAAATACTGGTCCAAAATTTTTGATGTTATGGATGAAGCTATATTTATTATTGATAATGAATTTAATATTGTAAGAGCTAATAAAAATCTCTATCAATTAACTAATTTTAGTGAAACAGACATACTTAACAAAAAATGTTTTGAGATAATTCACAAATCAAATAATCCTATTGAAACCTGTCCTTATATTAAAATTCTTAAAAGCAAAAAAGATTGCCTTAAAAATTTTCATACCGTGCTTCTGGATAATTATCATCAAGTAAGAATAACACCTATATTTAACAATAAAAATGAATTACTGGGTGCAATACACTTGATTTATGACATTACAAAATTCAAAATAATGGAAAATAAACTTCAGGAATCAGAAGATATGCTAAAAAAATTATTATCTAAGTCAACAACTAATAAGGTTTCAAAAATACCTGCAATTGAATTATTTAATGACAAAAATTTTTCAGAACTGCGGTCTTTAA
>JACRDZ010000182.1 GCA_016212735.1 Candidatus Firestoneibacteriota bacterium
TCAGGTCATCTTTGTCCGATCCTCAATCGCAAAATCCTCAACGTAGCTATGTGCTACGCCTCAGATTTTGCTCAATCGGATCAGCCAAATCTGACCAGAATCTGAGCGCCTGAATGCGTAAGTTATTTCGTCACAGCCCCTAAGTGATTTATTTATATTTCCGTAAAGCAGGATCTTTTACAGAAGCTTCCTTAAATCCTTTTGCGCGTAAGATACAACTGTCACATTTACCGCATGGATTACCTGATTTATCAGGATTATAACAACTATTCGTCAGGCTGTAATCAACTCCAAGTTTATTCCCCAATTTAATTATTTCTGATTTTTTCAGATTAATTAATGGTGTTACTATTTTTATTTTATTACCTAAAACGCTAGTTTTTGTTGCCAAATTAGCCATTCTTTCGAATGATTTAATAAAAGCAGGACGACAGTCAGGATACCCGCTGAAATCAATTGCATTTACACCAATGAATATATTTTGAATATTCAAAACCTCAGCCCAGGCTAATGCAAAAGATAAAAAAATAGTATTTCGAGCTGGGACATATGTAATTGGTATAGCAGTTCCAATTATTTTATTTTTGTTTTCTGGTACAGGAATATTATCAGTTAATGCTGACCCGCCAATTTGCCGCATATCTATTTTTATTATTTTATGATTTTTAACAAAATATTTTTTTGCAATAATGCTAGCTTGTTTTATTTCAAATTTATGTCTTTGCCCATAATCAAAAGTAAGTGCAAATAACTCATATCCTTTTTTTTTTGCAATTGCCAGAGTTGTAGCAGAATCCAGCCCACCGCTTAAAAGAACCAAAGCTTTTTTTGTCATTTTTTATCTCCGCATTTTTATATTTAAATTTATCATATAATATTTACGAATGCAAATATTATATTAATTTACTTGATTTTTTAGGTATTTTTTTGTTATAATTTGATATTGAAACTATCATTAATATTTTATTGTATATAATTGTAAAAGAGAAAACTATATTATTTTTATGAATTTAAATAACTTCTTCAAATATTTAATTTAAAAGGAGAATAGAAAATGAGGAACAAAATAACTCTTCAAATTTGTCTTTTTATTTTTAGTTTTTTCCTAGCTCAAAATGTTTATGCAATAAATTTTTCAGATGTTACAGAACTGTCAGGATTAGGAGATCGCGGTAGAGGTAAGGGTGTAGCTATTGCAGATGTAAACGGGGATGGACTTTTAGATGTCTTTATTTCAAATAAAGGAGGAGGCAGTCATCTCTATGTGAATAAAGGAGATTTTAAATTTGATGATTTTACTGAAGAAGCAGGATTAACTGATATCGGATATTGTACAGGTTCAGTTTTTGGTGATGTAAATAATGATGGATATATTGATCTTTATATACCAAAAGGCGGAGTTTATGAAGTAGAACCCAATCGGTTATTAATTAATGATGGGAAAGGTCATTTTAAAGATGTTTCCAAAGAATCCGGGGTTGGAGGATTGGATTACAGCTATTGTTCACTTCTTGCAGATTTTGATAATGACGGATACCTGGATTTGTTTGTTGCAAACTATGGAGTAGGTTCGCAAAACAGATTATATCATAACAAAGGTGTAAATACTCAGGGAATTCCTATTTTTAAGGAAATAACAAATGAATGTGGTATCGGCGGGTATAAACGATGGAGTTGGAGCGGTACTGCAACAGATATTGATAATGATGGGAAACTGGATTTATATGTGGTTTGCGGAAGATACCCAAATGGTGAAAAAAATTTAATGTTTAAAAATGTAAGTACTAAAGGAAATATCAAATTTTTAGATATTTCAGAACAGTCTGGTACTGATGATCCTCAATGGGGACTTGGAGCTGCTTTTGCTGATGTTGATAATGACGGAGATATGGATCTGGCTCTTTCAAATTATGTTGGGGAAAGAACAGTTGAAATGTTTTTAAATGACGGGACAGGGCATTTCGCAAAAGTATCCAAGGACATTGGATTAAAACATGAAGGATGGGGTAAAGGTCCAACATTTGGAGATATTGATCATGATGGTTATCTTGATATATATGAAGGTGATTGTAAATGGGATAATCAGCTTTATCATAACGATACAGCAGCAAAAGGCAAATTATGGTTCAGTGAAATAACTGATCAATTCCCTTTTATGAAATGTGAAACTGTTCGCAGTAAAGGGACTGCATTCGCTGATCTTGATAATGACGGAGACTTAGATATTTATGTTGTTAATTGGGAAACACCAAATAAAATATTTCGCAATGAACAAAATGATAATAACTGGATTAAAGTAGAACTTAAGGGAACAATAAGCAATAAAAGTGCTATTGGCGGACTGGTGAAAGTATATGATTCACAGCATCTTGGAGATATGAAATTTTTTAAAGGCATGAGAGATGTTAAAACTTCTTCTGGATTTTGTTCTATGCCTGGACTTGAATCACATTTTGGATTAGACTCTAAAAAGACCTATGATATAGAAGCCCGATTCCCAAGTGGAATCGTAGTTACAAGATTAAATGTAGAAACAGGACAGAAGATAATAATTGAAGAACCAATGGTAATTGGGAAAAAATAATATACTATTTTTAGGCCAAAAATTCAGAAAAACAATATGGATTTTTGGCCTAAAAATTATAAATTTTGGAAGGAAAAATATTTGTCAAAATACTCTTATTTTTTCTTAATAATATTTTTATCAACCTTTCCGTTAAAAATTCTATCTTTTGATTTATTTTCAAAAGGGACAGAATCTGATTCACAATTGACTAAGTATATTGCTATTCAAGGTGAACTTGATAATATAAATCTGCAAGTGCGTTCTGGAAAAACAGCAAGAATTTATTCTCTATATATCCCTTCTTATGGAGTTACATTTCAACTGGATTATGATAAAAAAGTCTTCTTCCCGTATAAAGAAGCAGAGGCAGGAGGAAATGAGGAACAAAAACAGAGTTATATTGAAATGACTTCATTATATAATTCGATACTAAAACGCATTGCTAAAATCAACAATCTTGAGCAGGATGATAATATTTCTGTACAAATACTTACTCAAAACATATTTATTCAGCGTATTATTAAATTTAAATATTTAAAAAAATTGTATTCAAATAGCTCTGAATTTAATATTTTACAATCTATACTCAAATTTGAATCTACTCCAGAAAAAATTAAAAATAGAATTTTGCTTGATATTGAAAAAAATTATTCCTTTACATATTTTGATATAGAAAATAATACAGCAAAATCTCTTTATAAAATGTCCAGTGATATTGAAAAAAAAATATTTGATAGAGAAGAAATTAAAGTAGCTGTATTTTGTTTACCAGAATATGGGGTATTAATGCATATTACGGATCAGAGCATTTCAACTATAGAACAGGCAAAAGAAATAGTTGAAAATATAATAAGAAAAGCTTATAAATTAGTAAAACAATGTAATAATGGTAATAAGCTCTTTGTTGCTGTAAGAAAAGATCATAATATGTTTGGAGGAAATATTGATTTAGATCAATGTAATCCAGATGATTTAGATATGAAAATCACCTGGTGGGAATATAATCAGTAAAAATAGACTCTAAGAGAATCAGTTAAAATGAATATTATTCTAATTGGATTTATGGGTACTGGTAAAAGCTCTATAGGTAAGTTACTTGCAAAAAAAAAGAATAAACAATTTGTTGATATTGACGAAGAAATAGAAAAAAGTGAAAATTTAAGTATTACGGAAATATTTAATAATTATGGTGAAGACTATTTCAGAGATCTCGAAAGTAAATATTTGCAAAGAATCATTGAACAAAAAAAAGATTGTGTTATTGCTTGCGGTGGAGGAGTTGTTTTAAAAGAAAAAAATATTAATCTCTTGAAAAAAAATTCTGTTGTAATTTTACTTAGTGCAGAAACTGAAGTTATATATAATATAATAAAAAA
>JACRDZ010000184.1 GCA_016212735.1 Candidatus Firestoneibacteriota bacterium
ATTTTGCCTGAATCAACAGGTATTGCAGTAAGATATTTATCAACAGGAAGAGGTGGTGTTGTATCCCATGTTGGTATTGCTTTTTTTGCAGTTACAGATAGGTCTTTATTCCCTGTTCTATCTATACCTATTACTGCAAAATAATACTGTAATCCATTTTGTAATCCGCTGATTTGATATTCTTTTATATCTTGATTAAGTGTTTTAACCGGTTCTTTTGAATTAACTTCGCTAAAATTTATGGTGTCAAAATAAACAGCAAAATTTGCTATATCAGGAGGATTTATATATGTTTTCCAGTTTAGATTAACTTTACCATCAGTATTATCATCAATAGCTTCCAATGAAGTTATATCAGGAGGAGGGGTTGTATCAAAAACTTGAATGGACGCATCTATCCCGCCAGAATAATTATCATAAAAATCATAGCTGAATATTCTATAATAATATATTTTATTAGTTATAAGCCCTCTATCAATAAAAGTTGTATCTAAATTATTAAAAACAATTTTGTTGTTTGTAGTATCAAATTCTTTAATTTCAGTGGAATCATTGCGTAAAATAAGTATGCCAGCAAGATCTTTATCAGACGGATTTGTCCATGAAATTTTCACGTCAGAATCGTAAAGCGTTTGAATGTATACGTTTTTAACATCATCTGGAGGAATAGATTCTATTGCTCTTATAGTGAAAGGAAAACGATTGTAATTAATTATGTTAATTATATATGGGATCAATATTACTTTTGAATAAATATTTCCAAAATCAGGAATTTTAATACTTGCAGCATAAACATTATCAAATTCAAATTTAAAATTATCCACTTCAGGTGTTGAATTGTCTTTTTTTAGTTTTATTATTTTTCCGCCCCAGGTTAACTTTGTTTTTGTATCCCCTTCGAACAGCAGATCCAGTGTTGCAGATTCGTAAGATTTTGAGTCAAAGATCATGTAATATGCTCCTGTTCCTTGAGGAGATTTATATGGGTCTGATGAAAAACTCTTAAAAGGATAAGAAAAAACATTGGAAATTTTAACACTTACTTCTGGTGGATAAAATTGGGTTTCATCTTCTATAGCAAAATTTTTATTATAATTTATTCCTACAAAATAACATGCTATTCTGAAGTCTCCAAGCATATCAATAAAAGATATGTTTCTTTTAGTTAATGATTTTGATAAACCATTAAAAGCTAATCCTTCAACATATTTATATGGTTTAGTCATGTATGTATCGCCGTAATATTCGTAATATTCCCATATTTCTTTAATAACTGTAATACCATATTTTGCTTGTAAAAACTTAACTAAAACGCATTCTCCATATTCATATGTCCAGTCTGAAGATCCGGGATTATCACTGATTATATGTTCAAGTGAAAGTTCAGGATTATTAAAGAAATCCGGTAAGTAATAATAATATAAATTTATATCGTCATAAATTTCATCTTCCATCCATGTTGCACATGCTTCACTAAACCAGATATCGCCAAATGTTGCATATGAATTATACGCATTTTGTATTGCATGAAAAAATTCATGTGCAAATATGACTTTTATATTATCAATAAGATTATCTTTTGTTATATCTGGATATGATCCATCAGTATAATCGTTATCCATGACAATAAATGTTGATGAATGTAAAGGGTGATTTTCTGTAGGATCTGTATTCGCGTATGCGTAAGCATCAGGAGATGGTCCGTTCTGTAAATTGAGCAAATATAGATCATAATATTTATCACCATCATCAATTGGTGCACGGAAAAGAGCTGTTTCTTTATCCCAGCATTCTTCAATAATTGTTTCATAACTTTCAATTATATCAGGTATTCCATTACTGTTTTCATCCTTTCGTGAAACAGCATGAGTATTTTCTAATACATCAACATAATGAATAATAAAATGTTTTGTTCTATATTCTTTAACTTCTATCCCGGTTCCATAATAATCTTCATTTGGATCAACAGGTGTGTCAGTAGGTCTTAGAAGTCCATATTTATGCTGCAGTATTTTTTTTAATTCAGGGTTGCATGAAGAGATATATATGCTTAATTCACGAATTAGACTTGTTGCACATCTGTTTTTATTAGGTTTTTTTATCTGTGGGAAATCTTTTTTTAAGTAAGTTTTAATATCATATTTATCTTTTTCATCAAAACCATGTTTTTTATAAATATTTTTTATATCCAGCGATATATTATCAGGAATTGTTTCTATAAAAGCATATATTATATTATTGGATATTAATAAAAAAAGTAAAAATAATATATTAGTTATTATTAAATATTCTATTTTTCTATTTTTCACCTGAAAATCTCCATAATTTATTGGTATTATTTATTATGTTTTTCATTTGACATTTGAGCTTTGTCATTTGTCATTAGGATAAATGTCAAATGTCAAAATCCAAATGCCAAATGAATGTCAAATGCTTTAATGTCAAATGCCTTAAACCATTGTGATTACCATTTTTTCCCCATTTTTTCATTTTAGGTAATTTCATTTTAGGTAATTTTCAAATCCTAATTATAATTATAACATATTCACACATTAATATACTATTAAA
>JACRDZ010000185.1 GCA_016212735.1 Candidatus Firestoneibacteriota bacterium
ATTTATGCAATTACTGATTATACATCTGCTAATGTTGGGAATATAAGGGAAACATTTTTTCTTAGCATGCTTGATAATTTTCATAAAGTCTCAATTCCGTCAAAAGGAGACTTCTTAATAAATAATAAATTTATTTTTGAAATTGGCGGGAAAAATAAAAATTTTGATCAGATAAAAAACATTAAAGATTCGTTCCTCGCTATAGATAATATAGAATCAGGTTCTAAAAATAAAATCCCTTTATGGTTGTTTGGATTTTTATATTAATTTTTGAATTGATTTTAATGTTTGGTCTCTAGGATTTAAAATCCCCGAGGTCAGGATCTCTGATGGTGGTTATGGCTATAGTTTTACCCTAATAAACCTAAAAAACGCTAGGCAGAAATAATATATCTATCTTTTGGATAAGCTTCGACAATATCATGGCTCCATATCAATTGATAATATGGAATTTTTAATATTTCACTAAAATAAATTTAAGAGCCTATCCGAAATACAGTTTCGCTCAACTTCGCTGCGAAACTGTATTTCGTAGCTCCTAAATATTCGTTTTTCCAATAAGCAAAACTGTACTTCTTGGATTAGCAAGGTAATAATTAGATGGGGATATTAATATCTCTTTACCAAAATCACAAAAATCTTCTCCACTCTTTAGACTCGTATCAATAACTCTGTACCATTTCTTTTCATTTACTAGCTCTGGAAGTCTAATACTCTGCAAATTGGGATCAGAATTTAGAATAAAAAATAAATAATAATCACCAATATCAGATTTTTCTTCACTCCCATCGATTTGATAGCATAATGTATGAAGTTCTGAATCATACCACGGTACTGACTCTAATTCTTTTCCAAACCATGTAATTAGAGAGATATTATTAGCATTTAAATCCTTTCCAAACAAAAATTTTTTCTTTTGAAGAATCGTACATTTCTTTGTAAATTTAATAGCTTTTTTAAAAAACTGGAAAATATCTAAATTTTTTTTAAGATCACTCCAGTTAAGCCAACTTATCTCATTATCCTGACAGTATGCATTATTATTACCTTTTTGTGTTCTCATAAATTCATCACCACCAAGAATCATTGGAGTCCCTAATGAAAAAAGAAGATAACATATATAATTTTTTATAAGTTTCTTTCGCAAATTGATTGTATTTATATCATCCGTTTCCCCTTCAAATCCACAATTCCAGGAGTTATTATCATTCGAGCCATCATTATTATTTTCAAGATTAACTTCGTTGTGCTTAAAATTATATGAAACAAGGTCATGCAGTGTAAAACCATCATGGCATGTAATAAAATTAATACTATTATATGCAGACCTACCGTCATCTCCATATAAATCATAAGACCCGGTTAATCTCCAGCCAACATCTTTTAACATATCTCTGTCACCTTTACCAAATTCCCTCATCGTATCTCTAAATTTTCCATTCCATTCAGACCAATCAACAGGAAAGTTTCCAACTTGATATGTTCCTATGTCCCATGGTTCAGCAATCAACTTTACTTTACTTAAAACAGGATCTTGTGAAATTGTATCAAAAAATGAGGCTGATTTTTGAAAACCACCTTGTTCTTCACGGCCTAACACGGAGGCAAGATCAAATCTGAAGCCGTCTACATGCATTTTTTCAACCCAATATCGAAGTGAATCCATTACAAATCTTATTACATGAGCATTCGCAAGATTTAAACTATTACCACAACCTGAATAATTCATATAATAATAATATGGTTCTTGATAAGTTCCTGTAAGACAATAATATGTCAAATTATCTATCCCCTTAAAACACATAGTAGGACCAAACTCATTTCCCTCACCAGTGTGGTTATAAACTACATCAAGTATTACCTCAATACCTGCTTTATGTAACTCTCGCACAAGTGTTTTGAATTCATTTACCTGGCATCCATGAAAACTTTTTGTACTGTATGATGATTCAGGAGTAAAAAAACCTATAGTATTATAACCCCAATAATTTGTCAGACCTTTATTTAGAAGAAAATCTTCAATATAAAATTCCTGAATTGGTAAAAGCTCAACAGCATTTATTCCTAAACTCTTTAAATAGGGGATCTTTTCAATAAATCCTAAATATGTACCGGGATATTTAACTTTTGATGATTTATGAGCTGTAAATCCTTTTAAATGGACTTCATAAATAATTAAATTTTCAAGATGAATATCAGGAGATACATCTCCCTGCCAATTAAAACTATCATCAATAACAATTGATTTCGGTACAATCTGAGTATTATCCCGATTACTAAAAGACAAATCTTTAATCTGGGAATAGGGATCATACGAAAGAAGTAAATTATCTATATTTTTGAACTTTCCAGTTAAAGCTTTTGCATATGGATCCATAAGAAGTTTGTTTTCATTGAATCTCATTCCACGTCCAGGTTTATAATCACCTTTAATTTTATATCCATAAAGTTGTCCTGCTTTTAATTCATGAACAACGGCATGCCATATATATTTTGTTTGATTCTCAAGTTTTATTATATCCTGTGGTTCACTTTCAGATGAATCAAACAAAAGAAGAAATACCTCACTAGCATGCTGTGAATAAATAGCAAAATTTACACCATTTTCATATAATGTAGCACCCAGAGGATAATATGTGCCGTTTGATATTTTTTTATTTGTTTTATGTTTTAATATGTATTCCATTTCACAACCTCTCACAAGTAAGCAAATAAAGAGATTAGCTTTTAAACATACAAATAATAATTGGTATATAACAATTTATTTCAAAAAAATAAAGTAGTCAAGAACTATTTATGAGTTGGTTTAATAACCATGAATGTCAAAATAGGTAATTAAAGGATAGGCTCTAAGTATATAATAATTTTATAGAATTTGATTTAAAGATAACGAAAATATTCTGGCCAGTTTTTAGATCTAATTCTTTATAAGCTGGCAGAGTTATTTCGGAAAAAAGAGTTTTTTCCCCGCCTATATCTATTTGTATAACGATTTTATTGTAAACAGGCGTAATTTGTATAATAGTTCCGGATAGAACATTGCGCGCGCTGATTTTATCAGGCTCTCTAAGTGCAAGTATTATTTCATTTGCTGCAATACCTATTTTAGCATTGTTTATATCGGATATATATGGTACTGAAACTGTATGTTTTCCCATATAAATATAGGTTATCCCTTGTTGAGGAGATTGTTCTTTTATTTCGATATCAAAAATATTTTCTAACCCTGTCATAACAGCAACTGGAAGAACTGAAGGATTTTTTAATACTGATTCAGGAATTCCCTTATCAATAATTTTCCCTTTATTTAAAACTATTACGTCGTCAGCAAGAGCAATTACTTCTTCTATATAATGGGTTACATAAATTATAGGGATAGAAAATTCATGCTTGATTTTATTCAAATAAAAAATTATCTTATTTTTTATTAAAAAATCCAGATTAATTAAAGGTTCATCAAGAAGCAGAAGTTGTGGTGATGACAGCAATGCTCTGCCCAGAGCTACTCTCTGTTTCTCTCCGCCCGAAATCTGCATAGGAGTTCTTTTTAAAATATTTGAAAGCTCCATAAGTTCAATAACTTTTTCAGGGTTGAAAGAACTTTTTTTATTATATCCATACATTAAATTTTCAAAAATATTAAGATGCGGGAAAAGCAGGCTTTCCTGAAAAACATAACCTATTTTTCTTTTTTCTGGCGGGATACATATTTTATGAGAAGATGAAAAAAGTATAGATTCATATAGTTTTATCTCACCTGTGAATTTTGAATCCATGCCAGATAATATATTCAAAACACTTGTTTTTCCGCTTCCAGATGGTCCAAATATAGCTAAAACTTTAGCATTGTTTTCAAAGTTAATATCCAGATCAAATTCTGGTAATTTTTTAAAAATAGAAACTTTCAGCAAATTATTGTCTCCAATTATATTCTCTCATACACTTCTGTAGCAGAAATAACAATAAGACTTATTAAAACAGAAACAAAAATCAAAATATAAGCTTCGTTTTCTTTCCCAATTTCTATAAGATTATAAATCTCAATACTTAGTGTACGTTTGCCGTAAATATTCCCAAGCAAAATAACTGTAGCTCCAAATTCACCAATACTGCGTGCAAAACCGAGCAATGAGCCTGTGATTATTCCTTTACGACATAATGGAAATATTATTGTTCTATAAACTTTCCATCTTGTACTGCCAAGGCTTCTTGCAACCAGTTCAAGACGCCGGTCATAAGAAAATAAAGCGATTTTTATAGGTTTATATATTAAAGGGAAAGAAATTACAGTACTGGCAATTACTGCTGCTTTCCATGTAAAAATAATATCAAACTTAAATGGAGTATAAGATTGAATCAGGCCATTTTTACCTAATAATCCAAGTAAAAGGAAACCTGTTACAACAGGAGGCAATACAAGAGGTAGCATTGACGCAGTTTCTAATATTTTTGTAAGCCAGCCTGGGTATTTTCTTACTAATAATGCAAAAGAAATAGCTATAGGAAGGCCTATTAATACGTTAAAAGCAGCTATTTTAAAAGTAAAAATAATTATTGAAAGATTCTGCATAATACTAAACTCCTGACTATTCTTTTTTAAATCCATAAGATATTAAAATTTTCTGACTGTAATTACTTTTTAGAAATATTAGAAATTTGTTTGCTAAATCAGAATATGAAGTATCTTTAATTATAGCAGCGGTATAAACAATTTTATCATGCAAGTTATTTTCTACTCTGTATATTATTTTAACTTTTTTACTTATTAGAGCATCCGAAAAATACACAAAACCAAGGTCTGCTTCTTCTTTTTCAACATAGGTCAATACAGCTCTGACATTATTTCCCATAACAATATTTACAGGTGAAGAAGAAGAAATAAGTTTATCCCATATAACGATTTTAACCAATGATTGTCTGTCATAA
>JACRDZ010000186.1 GCA_016212735.1 Candidatus Firestoneibacteriota bacterium
AACAACATTTACTCTTACTCTTGATCCTTTAACATCTGTCCCATCTTTAATAGAAGATATTTTACGAACTTCTATTCTGATTGAAGAATAAAATTTAAGCGCTCTTCCGCCAGTTGTAACTTCTGGATTACCAAACATAACACCTATTTTTTCTCTAATCTGATTTATAAAAATTGCGCATGTTTTTGATTTGCTGATGTGAGCGGTAAGTTTTCTTAATGCTTGAGACATAAGACGTGCCTGAAGTCCCATGTGTTGGTCGCCCATTTCTCCTTCAATTTCAGCTCTAGGCACAAGAGCTGCAACAGAATCTATTACAACTATATCCACAGCATTGCTTCTTATCAAAACTTCTGCTATTTCCAGAGCCTGTTCACCTGTATCAGGCTGAGAAACAAGAAGATTATCAATATCTACTCCAAGCATTTTAGCATATCTGGGATCCATTGCATGTTCTGCGTCAATGAAAGCGGCAATACCGCCGTTTTTTTGAGCTTCTGCAATTATATGTAAAGTAAGAGTGGTTTTTCCTGATGATTCCGGACCAAAAACTTCAACAATTCTCCCTCTTGGAACTCCACCAATACCTAATGCTGCATCAAGTGAGATTGTACCTGTAGAAATTGTGGGGATATCAACATCAAGAACGCTGGATCCCAGTCTCATTATTGAACCTTTACCAAACTGTTTCTCTATCTGAGCCAGTGCAACTTCAACAGCTTTATCTTTTTCATCACTCATAATTGTAACCTCCATTCTGGTTAAATTAGTTTTAAGTCTTAAGTTTTTAGTTCTAAGTTTGAAGCTTTAATTCTTAAGTTTTAAACTTATAACTTATTACTTTAAACTTATAACTTTGAATTTCCTATACTTTAAATTATTATTTTGACTAAAATACTCTACATAAGCACTTTATCTTTGTCAAGTTTTTTTCTTTCTTATGGTAAAATATTTGTTGCCTTTAAGCACACAATATAATAATAATAAAATATGAATTTTAAAAAGGCATCTGATAATTACGATGTTAAGTTTTTTGTTTCTTGCGAGAAGTACGGATAGATTCAAACAATAAGGTACATATTAGCTATTATGATAATACAAACAAAGATCTTAAATATGCTACAAATCAATAGATTTAAAAAAAGGAGTTGCTGTAAAATAATACTCATTGACTTTTAAAAAGGGATAATTTATTATTACCAATTGGTAATACTTTTAAAGTAAGGAGGTCTTTGATATGCCTGTAATAACTAGAAAAGGACAAGTTACTATCCCTAAAGAAATTCGAGATAAACTTGGTATTGCTCTTGGTAGTGAAGTGAAATTTGAATTAGAAGCTGACAAGTGTATTTTAAAGAAAAAAAACAAAAAGTCTCCTTTTGATAAATGGACAGGATATTTACAAAATAAAGAAACATCAGATAAAATACTGGAAAATTTACGAGGAGATAAAAAGTGATTACGGCTATTGATACTAATATTTTATTGGATATTTTAACTAAAGATAAAAAATTTTATGAGTCTTCAAAAAAATCACTAGATGAATGTTTATCTTCCGGAGCTTTAATAATAAATGAAATTGTATATGCTGAACTTGCTACTCAATTTGAAAATATGGAGATGCTTGATAGATTTATAAAGGAAACTCAGATATCATTTGTTCCGTCCAGTTTAAAGGCATTAAAAGAAGCAGCGAAAACATGGAATGAGTATTTAAAAAGAAAAAATAAAAGCATTCAATGTCCAAAGTGTGGTAAACAAGTTCAGTTATTCTGCGAATATTGCTCACTGCCAATCATTATCAGACAACATATTATAAGTGACTTCTTAATTGGCGCTCATGCAAAAATTCATTCAGATAGGTTACTAACAAGAGATAGAGGATATTATCGTATATATTTTAATGCTCTTTCTTTATTGTAAATTTCATTAATCTTGCTGAGTATAACTATTTTGATTCACACTACGTATAAAATAAGGAGGATATTCATGACAACTACATTAACTGAAAAAAGAAAATTTACTTATGAAGATTATCTAAAAACACCAGAAGACAAAAGATACGAACTTATTGAAGGAGAACTAATTATGACCCCATCACCAATAATTTATCATCAAAGAATTTCAAAAAAAATTTATTATGAATTAGAAAAATTTATAAGAGAGAAAAGAATCGGAGAAATATTTTATGCCCCTTGTGATGTGCATCTTGATAATGGAAATGTATTTCAACCTGATATTTTGTTTGTTTCAAAAAACCGGCTTAATATTATCGGTGAAAAAAATATACAGGGTGCACCTGATCTTATTATAGAGATACTTTCAGAAGCAACTGCATATATGGATTTTGGGAAAAAGAAAAGATTATACGCAAGATTTGGAGTGAAAGAATACTGGATTGCTGATCCTCAAGAAAAGGTTATTGAAATATATTCTTTAAAAGATAATATGTTTATACTAATAAATACATTTTCTGAAAAAGATATTTTAAAATCATCTTTTTTAGGTATTGAAATAAAACTTTCTGATATTTTTGCTTTTTAAAACAAGAGTATGCAAGGCACAGGATTTTGCAGAGGAAATCAATGGAGATTTAATATGAAATATATTATAATTTTAATTATTATTTCTTTGTGTCTTTTTCTTTTTTCCTGTGCAGGGAAACAGGTGAAAGTCGAAAAACCAGTTGAAATAAAAGAAGAAATATTAGAATGTTATCCTCTTGAACGGCCGGAATGGATGGATAAGACGCCTCAGACTAATGATAATTTTGAATACTTTGTTGGCCATTCAGGTAAAACTAATTTAGAGCGTGATGCACGGGAAGATGCTTTAGCAAATGCTATTAACCAGTTTGTAAAGTATTGCGGTGTAGAAGTTAAAACCATAGATGAATATCTGGCAATATCATTCGGAAAAAGTTCAGGAGTTATTGATCCGAATATCAGTTTAAAAGAGCAGAATAAACAGCGTGCTCAGGCATTTGTCAGTCGTATAAAAAGCCAAGAATGGTACAACTGCAAAATTAAATATTCTGATGAGAAAATAATTCAGACAGGCTGGATTTCATCTGTACTTGTTTCTGTTCCTAAAGATGAAATAGAAAAAGTCAGAGAATATGACAGAAATCTAAAGGAAGCTAAAATACAGGAGGAAAAAGAGCGTAAAAATTTGCTTGCTTTTGAACAAAAACGTACTCAGGAAGCAGAAATGCAGAAAAAACAAATTGAGATTGATAAATTGCATGCTAAAGTTAAAAACATTTCTGATATTTATACAACTGTAAATGA
>JACRDZ010000188.1 GCA_016212735.1 Candidatus Firestoneibacteriota bacterium
AAAATACATAAAAATAAAAAATAGAAAATTTCTGGTACACGTAAAGCCTCTCGGATTACTATTCAAAAGATTATTTAAACAGGAATTAAAAAAAACTGCATTCTATGCACAGATAGATGAATGTGTCTGGAAAAAAGACTGGGTAGTACACGCAGAACCTGCCGGATATGGACAGGAAATCATCAAATACGTTGCGCCTTATGTATATCGAATTTTGTTTAATCTAAATGCGATTGGATGAATTATTAACTATTCTAATTTATTTATTGAATTTGTCTACAGAAATTTTGTTTTTTATTTGTTTTAATCAAAATGCAATTCGATGTAATATTAACAATTCAAATTTATTTATTAAGTTTGTCCACTAAAAACTTATTTATTTTTTTTATTTGCTTTTATCTGGTCTTGCAACGCCCGAAATCACGGGCTGCGTACTCGCAGTCCCGTGCATTGATTATGTTGTAAATTTTAATTGTTTTATTAATTTATATTATCTTTTTGATCTTATATTTTTTTATTTTATCAATTTATTATATTCAGCATGAGTACCAATCCAGAACCATATTATCCCATCATCTACTTCTGTAGCTAATGCACGATATTTTTTACCAACACGCACTGACCAATATTTTCCAACTCTTTTTAAATGTAAGGAAGGATGCTCCGAATTATTTTTCATTATTTCAAAATTTTTATCTGCTAATTCTTGGATGGATAATGGTAATTTTTTATAACAATTCCAAAATGATGGACTAGCAAAATGTTTCATATTATTTTGCACTTTCCAACATGATAATCCTGCATTGCTTTTTTTGCTAATTTATCCAATTTTCCAGATTTGACATCATTCTCAATTTGCTCATCCCATTTTTTAGCTTCAAATTCATCAAACCATTCTCTTAAAATTGAAAAATCATATTTGGGGAGCATGGTAATTGCCTTTTCAATTTCTTTTACGGTATTCATCTTTATTATCTCCTATATCAGTTGTATAAAATATATTATAATTTATTTATTCATATTTTTCTATCTTAAAATCATTAATATAATTTATCCATTGTAATTTTTAATTGTTTTTTGAATTTTGTTTTTTTTAAGTTAATAAACTAACTCCGTCCCCAACTCTATTCTGGATTATGCTGAATAGTTACAACTTGTAAAGTGGGGCTAGTTGCCTCCGTTAACTTCTTACCAATATATATTCTGTTTTATTATTTGTTCCGCTTGCTTTTCTAGTTTTAAATAATAGATTCTATCTTTTAAATCAGGAATTATTCTTGTGCCTGAATTTAAACCTGTTGCAAGTAAACTAAGAATAGAAAACTCATCAAACCATAGTTTTCCTAGATTATAGGAATTTGTCCAAGCAATAAATTTACCATGGCTATAAGATATATTAAAATCCTTAAATAGATCAATATTAATACTACCGGAAGGAATAACAGACACATATATATTTGCTGCAGAAATTGGATCATAGTGCATTAAGGTTGTCAGCAATGGGTTAGCATCAATAGGATTTTTACTTTTAGAAATTTTTTTTAATTCCTTTTTTATATATTCTTGTAAATTAGGATCACTTGGTACTTTGGTATGTTTTGCTAAATAACTTCGTACCTCTACTGATGTTAATTCATAAAAAAATCGCATCATTTCTACTATTATTAATATTATGAATTTAACTAAATTAACACACCCAGAACCGCCACAGGTTTGACATTTTCCGCTCTCACCACACTTTAAACATTTAGACTTTTCTCCACCAGATAAACTAAAAACTGGAAGGTGTCCAGTACCATAGCATGCACTACAATTACTGTCACCGTGGCAATTAGGACATATCGCCATAATCCTCTCCTTCCGCTGGTAACGCTGAAAATCCGCTACATTGTATAGTTTTTTAATTGATTTTAATTTTATATTTTTTACTAAATTCACAATTCAAAGGCTGACCCCAATCTTTTTTCTCTAAAATTCTACTAAAATCTTTTGGTCTGAATTAATACTACGAGGTAATTTTAAAAATAATACATTTTGTTTTAATTCTGTATTTGGGATGGTATTCATAGTATTTTGGAGATCGGTGAGACCATTACGGCTAGTAACCAGACCGATAAGTAATAGAAGTCTCGCATTCCATTCAGTTGCTGGTGCTTTTTCTATTGAGCCGATAATAAATTTTATACGTTGTGTTGCAAAATCATGAGAAATCCCCGCTGCTTTGTACTGAATAAAAAATCTATCAAGATTTAGTGCGATCAATGCCTCTTTATTCATATATTTTGAATTATGCAGATAGCTGATGAATTCTCCCTCAGATTCGCAGCTAATCATCATTTTATTAAGATCGCTTACCGGATCAAATACATTTATTTTAAATATTTTTTTTAAGACAATATTTAATATCCTTTTTCCCATCGAAAAATTGCTAATATCTTTGACAGCCATTTCTACCAATGCACGTCTGGCATCTTGAAAATCATTTACTGTGGCTTGATTTACTGTAATCGAGCTATTCTTCCATTTACTCATAGCTATCCTCCTCTCATAGAGAGTAATTATTTTTTTGGGGGTATATACTTGACGCAGGTAGCCTAATATTTATTTTCTTTTAGACTTCTTACCCCGAATCCCTTTTTTTAACATATTATATGTCATGGGACTTATCTCTACCACATCCGCCTCATGACTCGGGGTCAGCGTGATTCGTTAAATCTTCGCTGTGTAAAACTTTCATTTACTACCTCATACCGATTTTTATCGACGCTTTCCCAACAACCCCTATTTTTCAGAAATTTTATTTTAATTTTATTTGGTTTAATATTTTTTTAGAACACCAAAACTCACCTGCAAAAGACGCGTGAGCGGCTTTTGTCAGGTGCAGTGCATATGTTGTAATTTTTAATTTGTTTTATGGATTTATATTTTTATTGATTTTAATTATTTATTTTGGAAAATATATTGTACCATCATTATAGTTTTGCATAGAAATTGCAAACGCATGAAATATATTATCTACTACATCAATTTGTCTTGCTTTTTCTATTTCAAATTCCGCAACTAAAGTATTTTCTTTTGCATTATGCTTGAATACTTTTACATTTTTGCCATAGATTGCTGCACATTTAGTAGAACTTTCCATCTCTTTCATATCTTTTTTTGTTGACTTTCCAGTTAAGAGAATTTCAACACGTACCTTCATCATTTTTATTTTTTTATTTCGCATTATTTTTGTTTTATCAGGTTTTATTTTATTTAGAACCAAGAAATAACCTGCCTTGAACATGCAGGCAGTTTTACAGCCTGCGTGTTCAAGGTCAGGTTCATTGATTTTGTTGTAAATTTTAATATGCCTTTAATTTTTCTCTTTTCTTTTTAATATAAATGTCAAATGTTGAGACCAGACCCCTTTTATTTGATTATCAGGGAACATTTTAAATTATATATACAAAATATCAGGCGATATCATGATTTATGATTTTAGCCAAATGGGAGTGGTGTGTCTAATTATAAAGTTTTCATGCTTTTG
>JACRDZ010000007.1 GCA_016212735.1 Candidatus Firestoneibacteriota bacterium
AACGTATCATTTACATTATCAAGCGGCAGTGGATCAAAGACAGTATATGTCTGGTTTAAAGATGCGGAAGGGAATGTGTCAGACGCAGCCAGTGATTCTATTACTATTTCAGGTACTACATTTCAAATGGGCGGAGCTATACAAGGGAATACCTTAAATATTGATAGTACTTGCAATGTTACAACTCTTGCAGGGTCTGCTGGTAATTCAGGTTCAACAGATGGGACAGGAACAGGAGCAAAGTTTTATTATCCTTTTGAAATAACTACAGATGGAACAAATTTATTTGTAAGTGATTATTATAATCATACAATTCGGAAGATAGTAATTTCAACAGGAGTGGTTACAACAATAGCAGGGTCTGCTGGTAATTCAGGTTCAACAGATGCGACAGGAACAGCAGCCAGGTTTTATAATCCTTCTGGAATAACCACAGATGGAACAAATTTATTTGTAAGTGATAATACTGGTAATCATACAATTCGAAAGATAGTAATTTCCACAGGAGTAGTTACAACATTAGCAGGTTCAGGTATTTCCGGTTCAACAGATGGAATAGGAACATCAGCAAGATTTTATAATCCAAAAGGAATAACTACAGATGGAACGAATTTATTTGTATGTGACGGTAATCATACAATTCGGAAGATAGTAATTTCCACAGGAGTTGTAACCACAATAGCAGGTTCAGCAAGTATAAGTGGTTCAACAGATGGGACAGGAACAGCAGCAAGATTTTATTGGCCTACTGGAATAACCACAGATGGAATAAATTTGTTTGTAGCTGATCAATCGAATGCTGCAATTCGGAAAATAATAATTTCAACAGGTGTCGTTACCACAATAGCAGGTTCTGCGGGTAGTTATGGTTCAACAGATGGGACAGGAACAGCAGCTAAATTTTATGCACCTGGTGGAATAACCACAGATGGAACAAATTTATTTGTAGCTGAGTATGGTAATCATAAAATTCGGAAGATAGTAATTTCGACAGGTGCAGTTACAACATTAGCAGGTTCCGGCAGCGGTTCAACAGATGGAATAGGAACATCAGCAAAATTTTATGGGCCTACTGGTATAACCACAGATGGGACAAATTTATTTATAGCTGATAAAGAGAATAATACAATTCGTAAAATTGCAGTAAATTCAGGAAATGATACTACTCCACCACAGGTAAGTTCAACAAATCCATTGACTAATGCAACAGGAGTATTGATAAATGCTGCTGTAACAGCAACGTTTTCAGAAGCAATGAATACATTGACAATAAATTCAAGCACATTTTTGATTAATGGAAAAACAGGTACAGTAACATACAGCGGAACAACAGCAACATTTATTCCAACAACACCTTTTGCATATAACACGCAATATACAGCAACAATTACAACCGGAGCAAAGGATGCAGCAGGAAATGCTCTGGCAGCAAGTTATACATGGACATTTACAACAGAAACAGCATCGTCAGTAAAAGCAATAGCTGCTGGTGGGGGGGATCTTGTGAGTAGTGGTCATACCATAGCATTAAAAACAGATGGGACATTGTGGGCTTGGGGAGGCAATAAATATGGACAATTGGGAGATGGAACTAATACAGATAAAGATACACCTGAACAAATAGAAACTGGATTTACAGCAATAGCAGCTGGTGATTCTTATACTGCCGCATTAAAAACAGATGGGACATTGTGGGCTTGGGGAAAGAATGATTATGGTCAATTGGGAGATGGAACTTATACAGATAAAAATACACCTAAACAAATAGGGACTGGATTTATAGCAATAGCTGCTGGTTTTTTTAATGCCATAGCATTAAAAACAGATGGGACATTGTGGGCTTGGGGAAGGAATGATTATGGCCAATTGGGAGATGGAACTTATACAGATAAAAATACACCTAAACAAATAGGGACTGGATATTCAGCAATAGCTGCTGGTAGTTTGCATACGATAGCATTAAAAACAGATGGTACATTGTGGGCTTGGGGATATAATAGTTTTGGCGGATTGGGAGATGGAACTAATACAGATAAAAATACGCCTAAACAAATAGGGACTGGATATTCAGCAATAGCTGCCGGTGGTTATCATACGATAGCATTAAAAACAGATGGGACATTGTGGGCTTGGGGAGCTAATTATGATGGCGAATTGGGGGATGGAACAACAACAAGTAAAAACACACCTAAACAAATAGGAGCTGGATATTCAAAAATAGCTGCAGGTGGTTGGTATACCATAGCAATAAAAACAGATGGGGCATTGTGGGCATGGGGAGATAATGAATATGGCGAACTGGGGGATGGAACTAATACAGATAAAAATACGCCTAAACAAATAGGAACTGGATATTCAGTAATAGCTGCTAATTATAATCATGCCATAGCGTTAAAAATAGATGGGACATTGTGGGCTTGGGGAAGTAATGGTGATGGTCAATTGGGAGATGGAACTTATTCAAATAGCAATACACCTGTTCAGGTAAGCGGACTTTAAACTCAAACTTAACACGTTTGCGAAACCGTAGAGACGCAAAATTTTGCGTCTCTGCCTTTGAATGTAAAAAGGTAAATAAAATATTTGTAACTATTCAGCATACTGTAGGGGCAACCCTTGCGGTTGCCCTTTTATTTATTTAGGGCAGGCGCAAGACCTGCCCCTACAGCATACTGAAATAACAATTCGTTGGCATTTCCAAATTAGTGCTGAATAGTTACAAATATTTTTTAGTTATACCGATTTGAAGTTGATTTGCGAAAAAATAGAATTATTTATTGTAGGGGGTTGTCCGAATTGGACAGCCCTGCTAACGGGCTTGATAAATCAAGCCCCTACAACAAAAAACAAGTTTTATTATTATTTAAGAAAATATATTTTTTTGCAAACCTGTCTTTCGTGAGTATATATTGATATGAATTTTAAATAATACCTGCATAATGTTGCATGGATTTCCGTGCATCCAACCGGTGCCATTAAAAAGATTTATAGGAAGGGGTGATGGGTTGCTATAGTAAATTGAATTACAAAACAAATAATAAAGGAGACCATACAATGAAAAAAGTTATTTTATTAACTGCGATTCTAGTTTTAAGTTTTTTAATTTATGGATGCGGGACATCAAAAAGTGCTCAAAAAACCACAGAATATCAGGATGAATTAGCAGCAGCTCCTGCTTGGGTAAAAAATCCGTCTTCAGTTGAAGGTGCTGTTGCAGCTGTTGGTATTGCGAAAATCGGTAAAGCTGGCATGCCTTTTGCTCAAACCGAAGCTCTTGCAAAAGGAAGAGATGAACTTGCAAGAATGATGAGTTTAAAAGTTAAAAATTTATTTAAAAATTTTACAAAAATTACTGGACTGGGCGATGATCAGACTGTTGATAAGGTATCATCGGATGTTTCTAAACAGGTTGCCAATCAAACCCTTCAAGGCTCAAAACAAAGAGATTCATGGATTTCTTCATCAAATAATTTATATATGCTAGTAGTAATAGAAAATAAAATTGCAGCAGAGACAGCTAAAACTTCTATCCAGACAAGTTTGAAAAATGAACAGGCATTATGGCAGGAATTTCAAGCTAAAAAGGGACACGAAGAGCTTGATAAAGAAGTAGATAAAGAATTTGGCGAATTTAAAAAAGCAGATACGAAGTAATAAGTGTAGTGTAGGGGCAGGTCTTTCACCTGCCCTCATTTAGCTTATACAGGGCACCCGCAAGGGATGCCCCTACAATAAATCCCTTATTGGGTATTGGAAATTTAAAAACAGATTCTTCAGTCGTTTCACTCCATCAGAATGACAGCCACGGTTATTTGTCATTCTGAGAAAGTACGGGAAATTTAAAAACAGATTCTTCAGTCGTTTCACTCCATCAGAATGACAGCCACGGTTATTTGTCATTCTGAGCGAAGCGAAGAATCTGCTTTAGTATATTGAAAATATAACGGAGGCAAGCAATGAAAAAGCGCATCTTGTTAATAATAATTTTTGTTTTAATTTTTGTTATTAGTGGCTGTATGGGAATGGGAATGCAGAGCAAAAAAGATGAAGATATTAATGATAATAATATTGAAGAGATTAAATCTGATTGTCCTGAACCAAATTGGGTAAAAAAGCCTCCGCAAGGTGATGAAGAGAATGAATATTTCGTTGGAATGTCGACAAAAAAAAATGAAAGAAAATTTTCACGTGAAGAAGCTGAAAGAGATGCTGATAATAAATTTATAACTTATTGCGGTGTTGATAAGGAATATATTGATGAATATATTACTAAAGTTTTGAAAAAAGATCTTAATGAAACAGTTGTTTCCGATGGAAAAGTTTTTAGTAAATCTCGCTCGGAAGCTTTTGTAAGGGATATTAAAGCTGTTGATTGGTACGAATGTGAATATAAATATAAAGATACGAGACAGAATAGGATAACCGGATCTAATTGGATTGCAATGGTTTTGGTCTCAGTTCCAAAAGAGGAAATTAAGAGAGTCAGGGATTATGCAGAAAATAAGATTAAAGAAAAAGATGTAAAAATTGTTGAAAGTGAAAAAAAAATTATTGAAAATGAAAAAAAACAGAAAGAGATAGCAGTAAAGAAAGTTTGCAATCAAATAAAAGAAATAATTGAATTGAACAAGTCCTTAGAAGACTATAAAAATAATGGTAAAATTATTCTTGCGCTTGACAATATAAATAAACTAAAAAAAATGCTTGATACTGTTAATAAAGAGCCTTATTTGTCTGAAGCATTAAAAGAAGAAAAAATCGATTTGCTTCCTTCCACAAATTTACTTGATATAGAAAAAAATAATATAATTCAAAATATAATGATAGGGAAAGTATCCAATAAGGGACAGAATGTCTCTGTCGGAGAACAAATAAAAGAACCGTTTATAGTAGAACTTAAATATTTTATAAATAATGAAAAAAAATATCCTCTAATAAATATCCCTATAACTTTTAGTATTTTATCAGGAAATAACAAAACAAAACTGGAAGATGTTTCAACGAATGATAAAGGTGAAGCTAGTTTTAACGCGTATGAAATATCCACAAAAGATGAAGGTAAAATTGTTGTTCTGGCAGAACTTATCAATAATAATGAATTGTTAAAAGAAGTAAAGTTCATTGTAAATGTTGAAAAAATTAGTAATGAAGATGATAGTCCAATAACAAAATTATTTAATATAAAGCAAAGCAATTCTGAGTTTAATATAGAAGTATGGACTAATAAATCAGAATATTTAGTTGGCGAATATATAAATTTTTATTTAAAAGCTACTCGTGATTGTTATGTAACTTTAATTGATCAAGCAACAAGCAATGATGTGTCTGTTCTTTTCCCTAACAAATTTTCACAGGATAATTTTATTCGAGCAGGAAAGGAATATGTAATTCCGGGAGAAAATTATGGATTTAAAATGAAAGTGAGTGGTCCATCTGGGACAGAACGAATAAAAGCTTTTGCAACAACAAAACCAGTTAAAATTATTGATATGAATTTTAATCAGCCTTTTTATGAAGTTGATACTAGAAATATTTCTATATTAAGGAATATTGATGTCCTACCCGATGAATTGAGCAAAACTTTATGGACAGATAGTATTTATAAAATCCAGATATTGGAAAAAGATAAAAAGAATAATGAAAGAGGGCTTGAAGAAGAAGAAGGGATTGATATGACTAAACCTTCAAAAACTGCTGGTCCTGTAGAAGTATGGGATAGCACAATATATAAAAAAGATAAACACTCAAGAGGGCTTGATGAAGAAGCAAATGAAGAAATGTCCAAGCCAATCCGAGCTGGCGGAAGTGTAGACTTTTTGGATAGTACATGGAGTAATAAAAAAAGAAAAAATAAATTGAAGGACTGATAAATCAGGCAACTACAGATACAATATTATATTTACTTGATTTATCGAACCAAAAATTAAACAATCTCAATGAATCGGGTAGAACAAAGAAAGATGTTGGAAAATGAGAAAAACAATAATATGTTTTATTTTACTATTAATATCCTTCCACCTATCAATTTTCGCCGATGAACCTTCTAAAAATATAGCTATTGTATCCAGTCCTCAGGTCAAAAATTGGGAACAAGTCAGGAAATATGATTTGATTATTGGTATTTCTAAATATGAGAAAAATATCCCAAGCCTGAAATATGCTGAAAACGATGCAAAATCTATTGCAGAATTTCTTAAAAATGAAAGTATTGTAAAATATGATGAAGTTATATTGCTTACTGATGCAATGGCATCTCGTATTAATATTTTAAGAACTCTGTCAAACATATCAAAAAAAGCTGGTCCTCAGGATACATTTTTTATGTATTACTCAGGTCATGGTAAAGAAGAATTTCTGATACCCAGTGATGGTGATAAAGAATATCTTAAAGCAACCAGTGTTCGCTGGGGTGATGATATTTATCCTGAAATTAATAAAATGGAAGCAAAACAAAAAATACTCATTATTGATTCCTGCCATTCAGGTTCACTTACAAGTTCAGAGATGATTGCAATGGTAAAAGGTGATATAGAAAAATCCAATATTGATGAAAAATTATTAGCACGTATGGGAGAGGGATTATATGTCATTACTTCCAGTAGAGCAGATGAAGTTTCATGGGAGAATGAAAAAATTGAACATGGCTACTTTACATATAATTTGATAGAAGGTTTAAAAGGAGCAGCAGATAAAACAGGTACACAGCTTTTTGGTAATGGTGATAACTATGTTACAGCAGATGAATTATATAATTATGTAAGCTATAAAACCAATGAAGATGTAATGCAGGATATGAAACAATCACAGCACCCCAGAAGAAGCTTTCAGGGAGGAGGAATCATATTCCTGAGCAAGATAGGGAATTCTTCTAATCCTTTTAACCAGGAAATAAAAAAAGATATTGCTCCTGGTTATTTAACCATTAATGTTATTCCATGGGGAGATGTTTATATTGATGGGGAATATGTTGGGCAAACTCCTATAGTCAAAAAAGAAATATCTTCCGGTTCACATGAGATAGAAATAAAACCAAACAACGAAAAGTATCTATCATTAAAACAGCAAATTAATGTAACATCTAATAAAAATAAAATTTTTAGCTGGCGGTTAACCGAAAAATAAACTGTTTATGGTTTTTTTTATAGTTGGGGCATTGGAAGAGGTCTTTTAAATGAAAATAAATAATAAAATTTTATTTATAATAGTTTTTTTATTCATAACTATATCTGTTTATGCCGGAGAAGGAGAAAGCTTATTAAACTCAGGTAAAATATTATATGAGGATGGAGATTGCTCTAATGCTATTGGCAAATTGCAATCCGCACTTTATAAGATAGATAATTATGAAAAACGTTATGAAGCTTATCTTTATCTTGGACTTTGCTATTATTTGACAGGAGATTATATGAAATCAAATGAAGCATTTAAAGAAGCTATAAAAATAAAACCATCTAATAAATTAGATCCAAAAATCTATTCACCAAAAATCCTGGAATTTTATGAAAAATCCAGAGAAGATATAGGGGAAACATATATTGCATTAATATTAAAAAATTATATAGCTAAACTGCCTGATAAAAAATCTTCTATTGCATTAGAATATCAGGATTTTTTAAGAATAATATATAACGAAATTAAGAATGAAAAAATTTCATCGAATTATCGTACCCTATTATTAAAATACGAATATGGATTTGCCAAATTGTTTTCTATGTATCTAAAAGCAGGTGAAACTGAAATAGGTTTACCATCAGATTATGGTCGCGCTTCTTTTGTTTATGGAATTGGAACAAAAATAGATATTATACATTTAAAGAATTTCAATCTTGATATAAGAGCAGATCATCTTGATTTTAATAATAAGAAAGATAATTCACCTGACCAATGGAGGAGAAGAGAAATAAAATGGCAGGAAAATCAGACTGGAGCAGTTTTAACCCTATTTAAATATTTTTATATAGGTATATATGATATGAAAATTAATGGTAAATTGGATTATTTTACTACAATAAATAATGAGAAAGAGTCATCTTCTATTTTTAAACAAAGCAATGATTCGAAGCAGGGATATTTAATGGGTATTAGAATTGCCGGAGAGAAATATTTTTTAGAGAGTGAATTGCATACAGTCGGTAAACAAAATAATAGTTTAAGAGTAAGCTTGGGGAGATATTTTTAATGCCAAAAATGTTGTAACCCAAACCTTTAGGTTTGATATTTCAAGGAGGATATAAAATGTTAGTTAGAGATATAGTAAAAAAAGAGATAGATAAACTTCCGGATAATTTGCTTTTTGAAGTTTTTGATTTTATTAAATTTTTAGAAATAAAAAAAGAAAAAGATTTGTTTGTAAAAAATGCTCAAGAATTATCAAATGTATCATTTGCAAAAGTTTGGGATAATGAGGAGGATTCTATTTATGATAAATTATGAAAAAGGTGATATTGTTCTTGTCCCTTTTCCTTTTAGCAATCAAACTATATCTAAAAAACGCCCAGCAGTCATTATTAGTTCTAATCATTACAATTATGCATCTTTTGATATTATTATTATGGCAATTACAGGTCAAATAGAAAAATCTATCACGGTTAATAAAAGATTGGGAATGTGCTGGTTTATTGAAACCATCTGCCATAAAACCAGAAGTAAAAATACAATCATCAACGAAAAACAAACCAGTGGTAATGAAAGCTGGTATGCAGTTGAGAAAAGTGTGAGTGTGTAATAAATCGTAGGGGTCGGATTTATCCGACCCGCTTTCGGGTTTGATGAATCAAGCCCCTACAATAAAATTTTAAATATTTTTTAGAGAGTGAATTGCATACAGTTGGTAAACAAAATAATAGTTTAAGAGTAAGCTTGGGGAGATATTTTTAAAATATTGGAGGAATTAAAATGTTAAATCGTATCCATTCCAACATAAAAAATATGATAATGATTTTATTCCCTTTATTATTCATTTTTGCATTAAGTTGTATGGAAAAGCCCAATGATCCTGTATACAATCCAAACTTATCTGCATTAATACTTTCAGTTTATCCAGATAATGGAGCTGTAAATGTAGTAGTTAATACAACAATCACTGCTATGTTTTCTGAAGCAATGGATGCATCCAGTATAAACGCAAATACGTTTACAATTGTAGGGGCAGGTCTTGCACCTGCCCAAATAGCAGGTACAGTCACGTATAGTAACAAAATAGCCACATTTACTCCCTTAACTAATTTATCTTACAATATTACTTATACAGCTACAATTACAACAGGGGTAAAAAATGAGGCTGGGACTGGGCTGGCTAAAGATTATACATGGAGTTTTACAACAGAACTAGCACCATCTCGTCTTAAAGTTAATCCGATATCCTTAGCCTTTTCAAGTACTAAAATATCAGATTTAATCAGCATAAGTAACATAGGGGGAAAACCTCTAACATGGTCAATTACTGATAATATGACATGGCTTACTATATCTCCAACAGATGGAACAACTGATACTACTGAAATTGATGATACTATTTCAGTAACAGTGGATAGAACCGGACTGGCTCGTGGGATGGATTCAGGTAATATTAGAATTACATCAAACGGGGGAGATTCAACAATTCCGGTAACAATGTATGTGTCTAATAATCCACCGAAAATTACATCAGAGCCAATAATTATTGCAGAAGTAGATAAAAAATATACTTATGATATAGAAGCTAAAGATATAGATAGAGATATTCTTATTTATTCACTTACTACAAGTCCTGCCGGGATGACAATTGATTCTTCTTCAGGACTTGTATCATGGATACCGGCTTCTTCTAATCCAGTTGATGTTAATGTGCATGTAGATGATGGGCATAATGGTTTTGCTGATCAATCTTTTGATATTAAGTTTATCCCCTCCGCACCAACAAATGTAACCGCTACTGCCGGAGATAAAAAGGTAACAATAAGCTGGAGTAGTGTATCAGGTGCGACATCATATAACATTTATTGGGATACAACAAGTGGAGTGAGTAAAATTAAAGGGACAAAAATTCCAGGTGTAACGAGTCCATCTGCTCATACAGGACGAATCAATGGAAAGACATATTTCTATGTGGTAACTGCGGTAAATAGCTATGGGGAAAGCAGTGAATCAAATCCGGAGGTGTCAGCAATACCGATGCTATCTGATACAACTCCAGATCAATTTGTATTTATTGATTCTACAAATGTTAAAAAGAACACATTGATTACATCCAATATAATAACAGTATCAGGAATAAATACAAGCACATCAATTTCAATTACAGGCGGACAATATTCAATAAATGGTGCTGCTTATACATCAAGTTCAGGAATAGTGAATAATGATAATTCAGTAACAGTACAGCAGACATCATCCGGAAGTTTTTCAACAAAAACAAATGCTGTACTTTCAATAGGCGGAGTGTTTGATACATTCAGTGTTACTACAATCCCAAAAGATGCAACACCTGCAAATATAAGTTCAACAAAAGCTGATGGTGCATACAAAGCAGGTGAAGTGATTGGTATAACAATAACATTTACAGAAAGTGTTAACGTAATAGGCACACCGCAACTAACGCTTGAGACAGGTACAATAGATAGAATAGTAAATTATACTTCCGGTTCAGGTACAAATACATTAGCTTTTAACTATACAGTACAAAATAACGATACATCACCGGATCTTGATTATATAAGTACTGCTGCACTGGCATTAAACGGAGGAACGATTAAAGATACTGGTGGAAATAATGCAGTGTTAACTTTGCCGACACCGGGAGGCACAGGTTCTCTCGGATTCAATAAAGCCCTGGTAATAGATACAACACCACCACAGGTCAATTTTGTAAGTCCGGTAAATAATGCCACAGATGTAGCAATTAACACGGCTATTACTGCAACATTTAATGAAGCAATGAATGCTTCAACTATAACTACAACTACTTTTAAGCTTAATAATGGTGCTGTGGCTGGAACTGTGACATACTCAGGTACAACTGCAACATTTACTCCAACAAGTAATCTAGCCGAGAATACCCAATATATAGCTACAATTACGACTGGAGTAATGGATTTAGCTGGTAATGCAATTAATTTAAGTTACACATGGAGCTTTACAACAGGAGGGGCTCAAACTCAAGGATTAGTCTCTTATTGGAAATTTGATGAAGGAAATGAAATAACAGCTTATGATTCTTCAGGAAATGGTAACTCAGGAACTATTAATGGAGCTACCTGGGTTGATGGTAAAATAGGGAAAGCGTTATATTTTGATGGAGTAAATGATTATTTTATTGTTCCCAATTCTGCTAGTTTAAATTCAACTAATAAAATTACTATTGGAGCATGGATAAAATTGTCGACACAAGCTACAACAGGAGGAGCTGCTCTTATAGTAAAAGATGGTTATCATGGGGGAAAGACAGGGTATGGATTTTTACTGGGAAAATGGAGTTTTAGTAATCAAATACGATTTGAACTCTGGAATCCATGGAGAATTGTGGATTCAGTTACACCATTAGATTTAGATAGATGGTATTATCTTACAGTAACTTACGATGGAAATTATATGAAAATATATATTAATGGAGAACTTGATAATTTTTTACAAACATCCGGCACCATTAATGTAGGAAATAATGGTATTCTAGGTATGGGACCTAGATTTGATGATGCAGATGTTTACTGGCCAGAGTTAGGTCAAAATATTCACGGTATAGTTGATGAAGTATCAATATATAGTATTGCATTATCGCTTAATGAAATTAATCAATATTATCAGAGTGTTTTAATTAGAGAACAAATTCCTATTAACATTACAATTTCAGATTTTATTAATAGCGGAGCAACGTATACTAATTCAACTACAGTCACGCTTGCTATTAGTGCTACAGATAATGTTGGCGTAACAGCCTATTATACTTCAGAGAGTTCAACGCAACCATTGGCAACAAATCCTGATTGGATAAATATTTCTTCAACTCCATCTTATAGTGCAAATGTTTCGTTTGTATTATCAACTGGTGATGGTTCAAAAACAGTCTATGTCTGGTTTAAAGATGATGCTGGAAATGTTTCTGGTTCTAAAAGTGATAGTATTATCCTTGATACTACTCGACCAATAGTTATCTCAACCAATCCTTTGTCTAATGCAATAAATTTATCAATAAATACAAATATAACAGCAACATTTTCAGAGGATATGGATAGCTCAAGCATTAATTTATCCATAAGTGGTGGAGTAACGGGTATAGTTTCATACGATAAAAACAATAGAACAGCTACGTTTACTCCTTCAGGTCCGCTTGCATATAATACAGAGTATACAGCTACTATTACAACAGGAGTAAAAGATCTAGCTGGTAATGCAATAGCTTCAAATTATACATGGAGCTTTACAACAGTCCAATTTGCATGGATAGCAATTGATGGAGGTGCATATCATAGTATTGCATTAAGAAATGATAGCTCTCTCTGGGCTTGGGGCAGAAATAATGAAAAAGAATTAGGAGATGGAACATATATTGATAAAAGTAGTCCGATACAGATTGGAAATGATAAAAATTGGATTAAAGTTTCAGCAGGTATGTATATAAGCAGCGCATTAAAATCTGATAGTACATTATGGATGTGGGGAACAAATGATTATGGGCAAATGGGTAATGGTACAAAAGGAGGAGCTTCTATAGCTATTCCTACACAAGTCGGAACAGATGCAAATTGGAGAGCAGTTTCTAATGGGAATGTGCATGTTATCGCTTTAAAAAGCAATAATACACTTTGGGCATGGGGGGAAAATTATTACAATCAGTTGGGCGATGGGACAACAATTGAAAAACTTACACCTACTCAAATTGGAACTGATACAAACTGGTTAAAAATATCTACTGGTTTTGAGCATAATACAGCAATTAAAACCAATGGAACATTGTGGGTATGGGGAAGAAATTATTATGGTCAATTAGGTGATGGTACAAAAGTTGATAAAAGTGTCCCAACACAGATTGGAACTGATACGGATTGGAAATCTGTTGCAGCAGGATATGAACATACTGTTGCAATTAAAAATAACGGAACATTATGGACATGGGGAAGAAATAACTTTGGTCAGTTAGGAATCGGGACAAATCAGGATACATCTATTCCAATACAGGTTGGAACTGATACAGATTGGGAAAATATAGATACCGGTTATGGATATATTATCGCATTGAAAACTGATGGTACGCTCTGGTCATGGGGTTGGAATGCTATGGGACAGCTTGGCAATAATGTTAATGAAGATAAAAATATCCCTGCAAAGATAGGTACTGATATTGACTGGTCTATTATTGCATGCGGCTGGTATCATTCATTTGCAGTAAAAGACAATGGTGAATTATGGACATTTGGTTATAACACGTATGGTGGATTAGGATTGGAAATGTTTGCATACAAACGTACATTTGAACAAGTTGGTATGGATACTGACTGGAGAATAATTAAAGCTGGCGGAACACATTCAATATTATTAAAAAATAATGGAACACTATGGAGCTGCGGTGGAAATACAAAAGGTGAACTTGGAGAAGGATCATGGATTAGTAAAAAACTACTGGAACAAATTGGATTGGATAATGATTGGCTTGCAGCGGGTGCTGGTGAAAGACACACAATAATATTAAAAAGCAATGGAACATTATGGGGTACCGGATATAATTACTATGGTCAGGTTGGGGATGGTACAGTACAAAATAATGTTGGGACATTAAAGCAGATAGGAACAGATAGTACCTGGATTGACATTTCATTAGGCGATGGTTTTACAATAGCCTTAAAAAATGATAGTACTATTTGGGGATGGGGAAGGAATTATTACGGTCAATTAGGAATTGGAACGAATCAGGATACTTCCTTACCAACACAGATTGGAACTAATAATAATTGGATAGAAATAGCTACAGGTAAAAGTTTTACATTAGCATTAAAAAGTGACAATACACTCTGGACATGGGGATACAACGAGTATGGAGAATTAGGTGATGGTACAACTATACATAAAAATGTACCAATACAAATTGGTTCAGATGAAAATTGGGCTTCAATTTCTGCAAGTGGAGATTTTGCAACTGCATTAAAAAGTGATGGAACTCGTTGGGCATGGGGGTTGAATAATTATGGGTATTTAGGAGATGGAACAACTGATAACAGTTATTTACCTAAACAAATAGATTCCGGTTGGACAAAAATATTTACTGGCATTAATCATACTTTAGCATTAAAATCTGATGGTTCACTATGGGGATGGGGCTTAAATTGGAATTACCAATTAGGAGACACAACTGGCGGATATAAAATTAATCCTGTACAAATTGGAACAGATACTGATTGGGCCTCAATCTCCGGCGGGAAATATCATAGTATTGCTACGAAGAGTAATGGGACTTTATGGGCTACTGGTGGTAATAGTGGTGGCCAATTAGGTGATGGTACAGCCTGGTTAAATTACCCTGTAAAAATAGGTTCACCAATAATCTTAATAACAGGTCCAAATGATTCAACACAAAATGTTGCTATTGATAAAACAATATCAGCAAAATTTTCTAAACCAATGGATTCAACAACAATAGATATAAATTCATTTTACATAAGCGGTGGAAAAACAGGTACGGTTACATATAATAACACAGACAATGTTGTATCATTTAATCTGGATAATGATTTAGAATACAATTCAACATATATTGCTACAATCACAACAAATGTAAAAGATAAATCCGGAAATCCAATAGTTGCTGATTATACATGGAGTTTTAAAACTAAAGCAATCCCAGCACCTCAAACCCTTGCATCAGGACTCAACACTCCACAGAAAATTGCTACAGATTTATTAAATGTATATTGGACAGAATCTGATGGAGGTACAATTAAGAAGATTAGTATATTTGGCGGTATTATAACAACATTAGCATCAGGTGAAAATACTCCATATGGTATTGCTGTCGACTCAACAAGCGTATATTGGACAGGATTCAGTGGGGGCACAATAAATAAAATCAACAAAAATGGCGGCACAGTAACAACATTAGCATCAGGACTAAATCAACCTTATGATATTGTTGTAGATTCAATCAATGTATACTGGACCGAACAAAATGGAGGCATAGTAAAAAAAGTTGGCAAAGATGGCGGCACTGTAACTATTTTAGCATCAGGGTTGAATCTTCCACAGGAGATTGCTGTAGATTCCATAAATGTATATTGGACAGAATTTAATGGGAATACTCTAAAAAAGGTTAGCATAAATGGCGGCACAGTAACAACATTAGCGTCAGGATTAAATGGTCCATGGGGTATTGCTATAGATTCAATGGATATATATTGGACAGAAATTTCAGGGGGAACAGTAAAAAAAATTAGTATTAATGGCGGCACAGTAACAACATTAGCATCAGGACTAAATCAACCTTATGGTATTGCTGTAGATTCAATGGATGTATATTGGGTAGAACTTGTTGGGGGAACAGTAAAAAAAGTCAGCATAAATGGTGGTACAGTAACAACATTAACATCAGGCTTGAATCAACCTTATGATATTGCTATAGATTCAATGAATGTATACTGGACAGAGGTAAATGATAGTTCA
>JACRDZ010000189.1 GCA_016212735.1 Candidatus Firestoneibacteriota bacterium
TTGCAGGAATAGTAAAAGTTGAAAAAGTACTTGTAACAGAAAATGAAAAGGAAGATGGACTGCAAAGTGATGAAATTAATAATATTTCTCGATGCCTTCTTTTAGAAAAATCTGTTTGCTCATATGGGAATGACTCTCGATGGGCATCGCATATTTATCCAATATATTTAACAGAACAGATACAAAAAAATAAATTTATAAGTGATTATATTTTTAAAAAATATTTTTATTAATTATTCGGGAGATCATAATGAGTATAATAGGAAAAATTTCAGCTACATCTAATTGTCCTACATCAGTAGATGAATTTTCTTTCTGGGTTAAAGATGATACGGTAATTGCACCCTTTGATATGGTTGCAGTAAAAAATATGAATGATAGTATAACAGTGGGTGTTGTTGAAGAAATTTTTCATATTACTGATAGTTATAATCATATTGCTAATTATGTATCACATGATTTTGGTAAAATGGAAGAAGAACCAACAACTATAAGATTAGGGACAATCTATGCTAAAGCAAAAGTAATGAATAATAATAAAGAAATCTATATGCCTGTAACAGATGGAGAAATCGTCCGGTTTGCTACTGAAATAGAGATAAAAGAAGCACTGGGAATTGATAGAATACCGGAAGGAAAAAGAATCCCAGCAGGTTTTTTAAGTCTTTCTAATAATATTTCGATCCCAATATATTTAGATTCTACTTTCCTGATTGGTCCAGAAGGTGCTCATCTAAATATTTCAGGGATATCAGGACTTGCAACAAAAACTTCATATGCTATGTTTTTACTTCAAGCAATAAGTCAAGTGGCTCTTAATGAAAATGTTGCTATTGTTATATTTAAATGTAAAAGGGAAAGATTTGCTTTATATTGATGAACCAAACTTTAGAAATTTACTAAAAATAAAATTTCCTAAACCTGCTTATCATCAACCTGAAAAATAAATTATTGTGGGAGTGACTTATGGTTAATCAAAAAGAAACTAAGATTGGTAAATTTTTGTTTGATAGTTTGACTTTAGGTATGTATGAAAACCCTTTATGTATTTTTAGAGAATATATTCAAAATTCTGCTGATGCTATTGATAAAGCAGTTAGTTTAAAATATATAGAAAGGGAAAAGGGAGAAATTATAATTAATATCGACCCACAACTAAAAAATATAAAAATTGAGGATAATGGTTGCGGGATTGGTAAATCCGAAGCCAGTAAAATTTTATTAAGTATTGGTGATTCTCCAAAAAGTGGATTTAGAGAAAGAGGTTTCAGAGGGATAGGTCGTCTTGGTGGAATGGCATATTGTGATGAAATTGTATTTCAGACCAAAATCAGACGTGAAAATATAATTACAATAAATAAATGGGATTGTAAAAAAATAAAACTAATGCTCGACCCTCATAATAGACAATATAAAGATGCATCGTTGGAAGATGTTATAAGTGAATGTACTACTATTGAACAAGTTGAAACTAATTCGAAAATAGAAGATGGATTTTATAGAGTAGAGATGAAAAATGTTAACTGCACTAATAATATTATTCTGGATGTAAAAGAAATAATGAAATATATTTCAGCAGTTGCTCCTGTTCCTTTTAATTATTCTCTATTCCCTTTCGGGAAAGAAATAGATGAAAAATTCAAAAAAGAAATTCCAAGTTATAATACTTTTAAAATTTTAGTTAATTCTGTTGAAATTTTCAAACCATACAAAACTACTATTCAAATTGGAAAAAGTAAAGATGATAAAATTACGGATATTATTGAATTTGAGATATTAGACGATGATGGGAAAGTAATAGCTAAGGGTTGGCGTGGAGAAAGAGAAAAACTAAATGCACAGATTACAAAAAGCGAAAATATTGACGGGATTAGAGTTCGAGCAGGAAATATTTTGTTAGGTGATGAAGAATTATTAGACAAAATATATAAAGAAGACCGATTTAATGCCTGGTTTGTTGGTGAAATTCATTCAATAGAACCCAACTTAATACCTAATAGTAGAAGGGATGATTTTGAAGATAATGCAATGCGAGAAATGTTTTATAATTCTATTGAAAAAATATTAGGCATACCACTTTCTAATTTAGTCAGAGAAAAATCAAAAGAGAGATCAAATACAAAGGTTATTAAAAAAGTTGAAGAACAAATTTTAATTATTAAAGATACATCTAAAAAAGGTTTTGTTGGCAATATACATAAAAATGATACTATAAAATCATTAAAGGATTCCAAAGATGAATTGGAACAATTAGTAATAAAATCAAATATAGATGAAGATATAAAAAAATCAGCTGAAAATGATTTGAATAAAATAGATGGGTTAATTTCAAGCATAAAAGAAAATAACAATGACATCGTTTCAAAATTATCCTCAAAATTTTCTAAAAAAGATATAGAAGTGATAGAAAATATTTTTTAGATAATATACAAAAATTATTATAAAGCAAAAACCCCTTTAAATTTAATTGAATTAATTGTTAAAGGATTAAATTCTAATTAATTGACATGATCTCGACTTTAAA
>JACRDZ010000187.1 GCA_016212735.1 Candidatus Firestoneibacteriota bacterium
GGCTCTCCTTCAGTTTGATAAACAACAACTTTGACCACAACACTGCTTCCATCTTTCTGCGGTATAGGAGCAAAAGAAGCGCCGTGCATTTCAACATATATAGTTGCCCCTGATTTATCCTTTACATTAATCCATCCGCCTGAAGGACATTCACTGGCGATATCGCCTTCAACAATAACATCTTTATCAATATATTCCTGTGGATTTAGTACAATTGTGCCAACGGCTGTTTTTGGTGCTTTTTCATCCGGTATTTCACCATATTTTTCTCCATCGTTTTTGCCGCTGCATCCAATAATGTAAAGCATTGATAATCCTATTAAAATCAGTCCAAATATTATTTTATTTCTATTCATTGTTACTACGCTCCTATGATAATTTGAAATTTGAGATTTGAGATTTCAAATCATATTATCTCCTTATTTCCCCAATTTTTTCAATTAAATCTGCTGTTTTCTGGCGCAATTTTGAAATAATATGGCAGTCGATACAATCAACACTGCCAGTATCATAGTCATTACAAATAAGAAGGACATTTACCTTCTCATTAAGCTCTTTTGCAAAAATGGATTTCCCCTGATTATCTTTAGATTTGTTTATTTTATCTATAAGACTTTCAATTAAGAGCTCTTGTTTGTTAAATACCTGACAATCTATTTCAGATGTTTTTTTATCCATTTTTTTCCCCAAATTCATTAAATTAGGACTGATAAATCAGGCAACTACAAAAATTTAATGTAGTTGCTCGATACTCAATTAATAATGTTGAGTACAAGTTTATCGAGCATTTCAATTTCCTATACCTAATAAATTTATGTTTAATTTCAAATCTTCATCTTTTAATCCAAAAAGATTTTTCATCTCCTGCATCTTTTTCTCTAATTTCATCAGGGCTTCACCAATTCTTTCAATTTCATTTTCTTTTAAAGATCCACCTTCAATTCTCCTTATTGCCTGTTTCTCCATAAGCTCTCTTATTAACTCAATTAATGCCAATACTAATCTTGCTAAACCATGCTCAACTTTATCAGGATCAACGTCAATATTTTTTAACGAAAGTTTATCTATTTGCGATAACTCATCTGTAAATTCTCTCTCTAAAATTGGGTCGATGGAAACTTTATTGCAATCCATTTATTAATCCCTCCCTGGTGGGGATGTAATTATCTGTAAAACTATATGGCGGCCATGGTCCTGTAAAAAGAAATTTCAGATCTTTTCTTCTTTGTTTTATTTCTTTGAATCTATTAATAAATTTATCTTCTTTTTCCTTTTCCACCAGAAAATTTGCATCCAGAATTATTTTTTTTGTCAGCATCTTTTTAAAAGTACTGAACGAACTTACCTCTTCCAGAGAAAAATATATATCATTTATTATATTCTCAGCGCTTTTTATTAATGCTTCCTCATGTTTATATTTTTTAAATCTATTAACTAAATACTTCCGATAAAGAGAACTCCCTTCCAGAATATCAAATGTTCTTTTATTTTCTTTTAAATAACTAAAAGGTATTAATTTTTGACCAGCTTCTTCATAATCCCACATTACTTTCAGTCCGTATTCCAGTTTGTTTTTTACCTTTTGTAAATTTAGGTAAAATTTATCATATTGCTCTTTTAAGAGTCTTACAATTTCTATGTCATCTTTAAATGCTGTCCCGAACCTGAAAGGTAGAAGCGAAGAATCTTTCATTAAATTTTCTATTATTTTTTCATATTCAAATATACATTCATTGTTAATTTTTAATCTATTGTCACATATTTCAGTAACAGCTATTGCAATATCTCTGTATGAAAGACAATATAAATATGAATCACATAATCCTTTGAAACCAAGTCCTGTTTTATTCACAGAATTATCTGAAATACTAATATTAAAACCCTTTTCACCAATGTCTGTAAAATCTAATACTGCATAAGCACATTTAACCATGTTCATAAATTCACCTCGACCTTAGCTTTTCCATAGTCTCAACAGAACTCAAAAGCACTCTTAATCCAATATATATAAGGTCTATATCAGCCACGGAAATAACAATATCTCCGCTTAAAACCACTCCTTTATTTAGAACCCTGTCCAGAATTTCAACCAGTGTTATATCATTTGTTTCCGCAATAGCATTTTTCATTTATTTTTGTACCTCTTTCATATTAACAAAATTAAATGGCGGCCATGGACCAGAATAATCAAATTCAAAACCGGTTTCACAATTCTCTCTTTTTAATACTCTGATCATATCAAGAAATCCATTTACATTTTTTTGGGATATCAGATAAGCCGAGTTTAATATCATTTTGTATTTATGCTGATTTGCATTTTCAGTAAACAATCTATTTATTACTGCTTCATGAGATTGGCTGCCGAATTTATCGAAACAATACTTTATAAAATCATTTACAATTTTATTTGCTTCGCAGGCAATTAATTCATCCCTTTTTTTCTTTAATAAAAATGCTTTCCCAGGACCGGAGCAGGAAATTTCCTCATCATGCTGTTTAATTCTTTCGCTTGTTTCGGATACTTTTTTATTCAATATATCCATATTGCAGTATATTTTCACAGCCCACTCTTCTTTATTATTAAGTTTATGTATGTTGTCTATGAACTGCGGAGTATATTCATCAAGCATCTCTTTTAAACTTTCCTCAGTTTTGAATATAGTACCGAATTTAAAAGGAACTATTGTCATATTTTTCATTATCAGGTTATTTATATTCATATGCGCTTTTACCCCTGGTATAAGCCATTCCATATCAGATAAATTTTTCTCTATATTAGTCTCTCCAAATTCATCATTAGAAACAAGTCTGGCAACTGCATAAATATCATTATGTCTGATACAAAAAATATCATCGCTCAAATCTGCTTTTTCTAAATCCGGCTCTTTCAGAGTAATACAATAGAGATATAACAAATTTTCCATATTGAATTTCTCTCCTATATTTTTACCGATTCCACTTAGGGGCTGCGAAGAAATAACTTGGACATTCTCACTTGTCTTTTTGCCGGATTTCTTCGTTGCATCCGCTGGTACATAGCTGATTTTGCTATGCACCAGCGGATGCGCCTTGAACTCCGACAAAAATCCTACGTGATAATTTGTCCAATTTATTTCTTCGCAGCCCCTTAATGTTTCTGTTCATATGATTCAACTTCTAACTCTGTATTTAATTTAATATCGTATATATTTCTATCTTTTACTCTGGTCGGTAAACCGAGAGCTTTTATAAAAGAACTTTCTTCATATGCTTCAGCTTCTGTATACCATCCATCAGCTAATTTTGATGTTTTAATAATTTTAACGTCTTCTGTATGTAATGTATTTTTTAAAAACATTGTGACAATTTTTTCAACTTCTTCAATATTAGTCATTAGAATCCTCCTCTTTCCATTTTTCTGACAGCATCGAGTTGAGACAAAAGCTCTTTTTCATCTTTCATATATTTTTCTTCACTGATTTCATCTAATTCAAAACTTAACTGTAATCTCATTAGTCTTTCTTTAATTTTTCCTTCATCAGACATTTCTTTCTCTATTACTTCGTTAATCTTTTCACCCAGCCAGATAACACC
>JACRDZ010000191.1 GCA_016212735.1 Candidatus Firestoneibacteriota bacterium
TGACTATGCTCTAAATCATAAATTGAAATTGCTTTTGGGTCTTTAAATACTGTTGCTGCTTGTTCAAAACTAACTTTATGTTTTGTAATATTAATTTTAGCTTTATTAAAATCCCATTCGAAGTTATATTGCAATTAAAATCTCCATTAATAATTATTTTCATTAACAATAATATAACATGAATGATTGAACAGTCAATCTTTTATTAATTTTTTAGTTGAATTTTTAATACATATTATTATCTTTTAAATTTTGCTTTTATTAAGTTAATACCTGAATTTTGCACGGATTTCTCCTGTCAATTAAATTAATCTCAAGTTTTATTTTAACAGATATATTTTCTATTTCAATTTTTTATCCTTTTTCGTGCAAAGTTAATGTCAAAACTTAACCACAGAGAACTAGAGAGAAACCTTTAAATATTAATGAGTTAGAAGAGTTTTTAAGTTCTCCCCCTCTGTGCCCTCTATGTGCCCTCTAAATTATTAGCTTATTAAGCTATTTAAAATATAAAAATAAACTCTGTGACCTCTGTGGTTCATATTTTTCCCCTCTTTTTCATTTTACTTTTGACAGTACCCCGTGCAAACTCGAAATACAACCGCAATATTTCTGACGATACATACCTATCTTTCGCGAAAATTCATTTGCCTCTTTCCATCCAGAACGGAAATCTTCATATAAAAAAATTAATCCGTATTTTTTTGCCTGCTCTATAGCAATTTTTTTTATAAGTTCATGTTTCTGATATATGCTGAATAATAATGTTGTTGTGAAATGTGTAAAATTATTATTAAAAGCAAAGTTAGCTGTATGAATAAGACGTATAGAATAACAGTGTTCACAGCGCAGTTCGTCTTGAAATTCAAAAGATAAATTGTCTTTAGAGAATAGAGATAAATTATTATCATTATCGTAAATTACAGAAAGACTATATGCATCAGAATAATTTTTTACTGCTTGTAATCTTTTTTCATGTTCATTATCTGGATATATATTTGGATTGTAAAAGTAACCTGTAAAGTCAGGGAAAATTTCTTTAAGTTTTTTATATGGATAAATCAAGCAAGGAGCACAGCAAATATGTAGTAACAATTTTTTGGAATTGTTCATTAAAAGAGTTCCTCCTGAGAATTAAGAGAAGATGGAGCATTTAAACCGAAATGCTGATACGCATTAGTTGTAGCTTTACGTCCCCGCGGAGTACGGGATATAAATCCTATTTGAATAAGATAAGGTTCATAAACGTCTTCAATTGTTGAGGTTTCTTCACTGACGGCAACAGCAATTGTATCTATTCCGACTGGTCCACCGCTAAATTTTTCTATAATAGTTTTTAATATTTTTCTATCCATAGTATCCAGCCCTTTATTATCGACTTCAAACATATTTAAAGCATCCTGAACTATTTTTTTATCGATATTTCCATCAGCTTTAATTTGAGCATAATCCCTGACACGTTTCAATAAGCGATTGGCAATACGTGGTGTTCCTCTAGAGCGTGAAGCAAGCTCATGAGCACCGTCATTTGTAATATTTGCTTTTAATATACCTGATGAACGGATTAATATTTGTTTTAGCTCTTCAATTGAATAAAAATCAAAATGACTTATAATCCCAAACCGATCTCTGAGTGGAGAAGTAAGATGCCCGGCTCTCGTTGTTGCTCCTATTAAAGTAAATTTTGGAAGATCCAGACGGATTGAACGTGCTCCCGGTCCTTTTCCAAGGATAATATCAAGTTTAAAATCTTCCATTGCTGGGTATAAAATTTCTTCAACTGTATAATTAATTCTGTGTACTTCATCAATAAATAAAATATCACCATTTTCAAGATTTGTAATAATTGAAGCTATATCTCCAGGACGTTCAAGAACAGGACCAGAAGTTACTCTTAAATTAACACTCATTTCTTTTGCAATTATATTTGCTAAAGTAGTTTTCCCTAATCCAGGAGGTCCATAAAAAAGTACGTGATCAAGACACTGCTGCCTTTTTTTTGCTGCTTCAATAAATATATATAAATTTTCTTTTAATTTTTTTTGACCAATAAATTCATTAAAACTTATAGGACGCAGCACTCCATCCTGATTATTTTCATCTCCTTGAACTTCTTTTGTAACAATACGTTCATCCATTTAGTTATTCCTTAATTTTAGGAAAGAAAAGACAGTTTGTTTTTTATTGCTTCTCCAAACTCTTTTGCCGCTTCAGGTCCTGAAGCTGTGATTATATTCCCATCTTCCACGACTTTATTTTCGTCATATATGATATTTAATTTTTTGATAGTTTCAATTTCACTTTTAAAAACAGTCGCTCTTTTGTTTTTTAATACTCCGGAATTCGCCAGTATAACAGGAGCAATGCAAATAGCTCCCAATATTTTCCCTGCTTTAATTGTATCCTGAGCAATCTTATGTGCAATTCTATTGCTGAAATATTCTCTTGCTCCTCCTCCCACAAAAATTACTGCATCGAATTTATTTGGTACAACTGTATCAATTGTTAAATCTATATCAATTTTAGATCCTTTAAGACCGCTGGCAGGTGTTAAAACGGAGGAAGAAATAAAAATTTCTGCACCAGCATTTTGCAGTATTTCTCTAGGAAAGAACAATTCTTCATCCCTGAAATTATTATTTGCAATAATAAAAAGTACTTTTTTATTCTGTAAGATTGGCATATCCCCTATTTGAATTTATTCAACATATAGAAGTTTAATTAATTGATCTGCTAATTTACCTGCTTCTGTTTTGCTTTCTTTATCCATAATAATTATATAATTATATTGTTCTCTTGATTTTTTCTTTTCTCCTATTGTCGCATATAATTTACCTAATTCAAGTCTTAAATCAAAGTCATTGGGATTATTTTTAACTCCAAGCTCAAGTACTTTTACTTGTTTTTGACGGTCTTTAGTGCTCATAAATACTGCAAGAGATAATTCAGAATATGCTTTAGTCATTTTAGGTTCAATTTTTATAGCTTTTTCCAGTTCTCTGACAGCCTGTGCATATAGTTTTTGAATATTATATGATTTGCCATTCTCATAATATTCTTCAGCAGTATTATCATAAGAAACCTGCATAGATTTATAATTTTCATTAATTATCATTTGCAGTTTAGTAACTAATGATTCAGCCATGGCTTTTATTTTAGCATCTATATCAATATCAGAAAGCTCATTTATAGATAATTTATAAAATTTCCCGCCAACAATATCTGAGAGCTTTATCTCTATTGAATAATGTTTATCTTCAGGATTCTGAAAATATACAATAATAATAATTCCATTTATTTCCGAAGAAGTTCCCATTATGCGATCTGGAGCAAGAATAACTGCTTTTTCAGAAACTCCTAATTTATTAAGTTTATCTTTAAAAACTTTTTCTCCATATAATTTTATATTCTCAGTTTTAAAAAAAGCATCTGAAAATATTTTAAATAATTTGTCTTCCAAATATTTTAATTTGTCCTGACCCTTTTTAGGATTTAAAATAATACCCATCCAGTAGGTCTTAGATTGTTCTCTTATAACCAAATCTGATTCTTCCTGCTGACCAATTTGTTCTTGAGAAACATAAGTTTTCGGAATATTTTCCTTTACCTTAAATTTTTTTTGAACATTACGATATTTAGATTCACCATAAGCTGCAACTTGAATGGAAAAAATAGAAAATAATAATAAAATAAATATTTTTATTAATCGGTTCATGATAATCTCCTTTTCAAAAAAGGTAATTACTCATAATACGCTGCGCTTGAATTTTGTGTTTCCCAAACTGTTACTTTATCAAGTTTAATTTTATAATTTACCAGTTTTTCTTTTAAAGAATTAAAAATGTATTGTGCAATATTTTCTGAAGAAGGATTTATTTCTTTAAATTGCGGTAACTCATTTAAGTATTTATGATCAAGTTGTTCAATAACAGAATTAGAAATGGATTTTAACTCTTTAAAATCTATAACCAATCCTATATTATTTAATAGAGCAGATGATACTTCAATAGAAACCTTCCAGTTATGTCCATGCAATGATTCACATTTCCCTTTATAATTACGAAGATTATGTGCTGATGAAAAACTAGTTTTTATTTTTAAATTATACATACAAATTATCCTTTCTCTCAAATTTAACAGACAAACTATATATCAAGATTGTAACAAAGCATTTTTTTAATGTCAACATATTCAAACGAAATATTATTCGTATTCACGTTGCGTTTTAAAAAATAGTTTGACATTTAAATATTATCCCCATAAAATAACAAAAAATTACAGGAGGCTATTTTTATGTTTGGGAAGATAATCGAATGGTACAAAAGTAAAAAAGAATTTCATAATGAAGCTGTAGAATTCGTAAAATCTATAATTTTTGCTTTAATTATTGCTTTGGTTCTAAGATCATCAGTTGTGGAAGCTAATTATATATTTTCAGGTTCCATGACACCTACTTTATTGGCTGGAGATTACATTTTAGTTTATAAAACAGCATATAATATTAGAATTCCATTTTCCGATATTTCTATTTTTCATATTGGGAATCCAGAGAGAGGGGATATTGTAACTTTTGTATATCCTCATGATAAATCTAAGATATTTGTGAAAAGAGTTGTTGGTCTGCCGGGAGATGTTGTTGAAATAAGAAATCAGAAATTATTAATTAATAATGAACAAATTCATTATGAACGTATGCCAAATTTTGATTCTATCTATTTATCTTTTAACGAACATCTTGGAGAGCATATCCATACAATAATTGAAAGAAATGAACGGAGTCTTTATGGTGAATATGGGCCTATAGTTGTACCTGAAGGGAATTATTTTGTTTTAGGGGATAATCGGGATAATAGTGCAGATAGCAGATTCTGGGGTTTTGTACCATATAAAAATGTTTTAGGGAAAGCATTGGTTACATATTTTTCTAACAGTGAAACTTTAAGCAGTTTCCCGCCTGCAATAATTAACTGGATAAGAGGAATACGCTGGAAGAGAATAGGAGTACTTTTAGTCAATGCTTAGGACTTGATATTTTAGTGTATTTATATTAATATATTACTACTATATCCCTATATAGTTACATGGAGATATGTTAATGAATAAAATCTTCAAATATTTTATTTCCGTTTTATTATTTACACTAACCATATTTATTTTTTTCGTTCAGAAATCTGAAAGTTTCAGCCGTTATAAAGAAGGAGATCCCTTATATGATTTTACTGCAAAGGATCTTAATAATAACCGGATAACTTTCAGCAGCTATATTAACAATAAAGACAATAAAGTTGTTGCTTTGTTTTTCTGGAAAGTACCTGAAGGTAGTGATTACCGTAATTATTCAGAAGAAGAGATAACCCTTTTGCAAAAGTTATATAAGCATTATCAGGTTTATGGGCTTGAAATAGTTGGACTTTATTGTCCATGGGGAGATGAAAATCCAGGGATTGAAGAAATGAGTAAAATTAAAGAAATATTAAAAAAGAATAGTATATCTTTCCCTATTTTAATAGACTATGGATTGAATGTATATAATAAGTTTGTAGTTTCAGCTCTCCCCAGTATTATTTTAGTAAAAGATAATAAAGGGAAGTATATTCTGGCTGGTTATCCGCAATTTGCAGAAAAAAGTATAAAACAGGAAATTGAAAAGTTAATGGAAATAGAAGAAGATAAAAAACTCAAAGAAGTTTCTACTTTTTATGCATTTGAAACAAAACAGCCAGGAGCCTTTCGTTCTAACTTTATTAACGATAAGTTATGGGGAGAAAAACTTATTTTAACATTTTATGGGAAGCATGGAGATAAAGGATTAAATAATCCAACATCGTTTGCAATTGGAGAAAACGGACAGATATATGTTGTTGATTCCTTAAATGCTGTTGTGAATGTATATGATATGTTCGGCAGATATCTTTTTAGTTTCGGACATGAGGGATTTGGCGGAGAAAATATGGCATTTCCATGGGGTATTACAATAGATTATAAAGGAAGAATTTATTTAACGGATATTGCAAAAAATCTTATATGTATATATGATTCAGACGGTAAATTTTTAATAAAATTTGGAGGTACAGGTGATGGAGAAGGAAAATTTAATATGCCTTTTGATTTAACAATAGACAGTAATAATAATCTTTATGTTGTAGATTCGCAGAATAACCGTGTTCAGGTAATTAACGGGAAATTTAAAAACCAGATTGGACATACAGGAAGCAAAGATGAAGAATTTTTATTACCTACAGCAATAACTCTTTCAAAGAACGAAAAGATGATTTATATATTAGATACAAATAATTGCAGAGTTCAGATTTTTGATACACGAGGGAATTTTGTTAGAAAATTTGGACGACCTGGATCACAAAAAGGTGAATTTAATCACCCTGAAGGTATTGCTGTTGATGCAGAAGGTAGAATATACGTGAGCGATACTTTGAACAATCGTATTCAGATTTTCGATCCTGAAGGAAATTTCCTCTGTATGTTTGGAAATTTCGGTTCCGGAGAAGGAGAATTTAATTCTCCAGGTAAAAGTTATATTGATATGATTGGAAGATTTTACGTGATTGACAGAAAAAATAATCGTATACAGGGTTTTAATACAAAGTATATACAAACCTTCCTTCCTGCGTCTAAACAAAAAGAAGGTTTATAGATTTAAAAAATAGAAATCAATATATGAATAGTACTTCCGTGCAGAAAAAAATATTCAAAGAAAAATTCTCCCAGGCAATAGAATTGATTGATAAACCTCTTGTTATATTTAATCTTAATGGGCAGAATAAAAACTATAAAATGTTTACGCAAATTGATGACCACAGCGCTCCATCCGTTTTTGTAATTTTACCTGATAAACAAACACATATAATTGTATCAAGTATCGAAAGGGCTTTACCTGAATCTTTAAAAGAAAATGTTAAAATCCATGCTTATTCTTCATCTTCCGGTTTATTATCAAAATTAAATGAAATAATTTCTCCTGGTTCCGAAATTTATGTTGAAGTTTCATCAAAATATTCTATTCTTGATACATTAACTTATGGTTTTTATCAAAAATTAAAGAAAAATTATAATCTTAAATCTGCTGAAAATATATTATGGGAATTAAGAACAATAAAAACAAAAGAAGAAATAAATTTAATAAAAAAAGCAGTTTCTATTACACGCGAAATTTTATGTCATATAGAATCTGATATAAGAGCAGGGATAAAAGAATCAGAAATTATGGACAAATTAAATATTTTAGTTTGTAAAAATAAATTGGAATTTTCTTTTAAACCTATTATAGCGTCAGGGAAAAGAGCTTCAGACCCGCATCCGATTAGATTTACCAATAAAAAACTAATAAAGGATGAATTATTAATTATTGATTTAGGTGTTTTTTATTGCAATTATACGTCCGATCTTACGCGTACTTATAAAGTAAATGGAAATATTAGAGATGAAAGATATTATGATATTAATAAAGAAATGGTGGAAAAGCTTATATCTCTAAATATTTGTGAAATTACTCCTTATGAACTGGCTCTTATTATGGATGATGTAGCAAAAAAACATAAAGTCCTTAACCTTCAAAAGCATGGATATGGGCATGGAATAGGGCTTGATATACATGATGTATATCCTTCTATTTCAAAAAGACCAAAAAAGGATACTTCTCAGATACCAAAATTTTCCGACAATATGGTTTTTGCTTTTGAGCCGGGATTTTATAGCTCAAAGAAAAGCTTTCGAATAGAAAATAATTATATTATAAAAAATGGATATGTTCTTGAATTATAGAAATGATTATATAAATTTTATTTTGTTCTCTTGACCAAATGCTATTTACCTATTATTATTAATATAAATAATAATTTACCCCGTTTAAAAGGAGGAGATTTTATATGACAAAATATTTTCGTTTTGGAAGATCTATTTTTGCAGTTTTATTACTTATGAGTTCATTTAGCTGTACTATTAAAGGAAAGTACTTTTTTAAAACTATTAAAGAAGATTTTGATGATTATGTTATTAATACAATGTATAGAAATGTATTGAATACGGAAGATATACTTCCTGATGAGTTTGTTGAATTAAATGCGCGGCAGTTTATTACAGGTAAAAAAGAAGCTTATTATTCTATTGTGCTTGTTTATAGAGGAGAAACACCGCTGAATATTTTACCAGTAGCGTCTATTGCAATAAATATAGATGGTGAATTAGTTAAACTGGATACAGCAGTTCCTGATAGGAAATTTGTACCAAAAAAGAGTTTTAGAGAAAATCGTGTTTGGGAAGAAGTAAGTTATAAGGTTAATACTGATATGCTAAAAAAGATCGCATATGCAAAAGAAATTAAAATAAAAATATCCGGTGAAAAGCGCAATATTATTTGTAAATTTTCTAAAAATAATTTTGAAGCATTTCGCGCATTTTGTGAAAAATTTATAATTGAAGAAACAAATTAAATTAAGCCTGATAAATCAGGCAACTGAATTATAAAGGTGAATTATAAAGGGGTCGGGTCTCAACATTTGACATTTATATTAAAAAGAAAAGAGAAAAATTATAGGCATATTAAAATTTACAACAAAATCAATGAACCTGACCTTGAACACGCAGGCGGTAAAACTGCCTGCATGTTCAAGGCAGGTTATTTCTTGGCGTTAGGTGGTGTTAATTTATGACTGATCTCAAAGATAAAATAAAATTTGCTACTCAAAAACGTTTTAATCGAAAAACTATGATCATGCCCAGAAATGCCTGGGAAGAATTAGTCCATCATAATGGTCAATTAACTGATGTTAGCAGCATCGGTGTTCCATTAACTGGAGTTATGAAAGAAGCAAATTTAATAGCAATGACGGCAGCTGGATTTAATAATCCAAATCCAGGTATCGATATTATTCGATATGATGAAAAGGACCATCCATATGTAGTCAACATAGATCAATATACAGTTGTTCAGTCATTCCAAATGCATGAAAAATTCAATGATGTTTTATCGCTAGCAGGGCTAAAAGATTCACAAGATCTTCAAAGATGTCTTATAGAAAATGTTTTCATAGTTAAAAAATCTGAAGAAGAAATTGATTATCCTGGGCAACTGATATCCCACAGAAATATTATGAAGCCACTAAAAAAACAGATAAATAAAATATTAGGAAAGAAAAGGTGCTTGACCCTGATTTTACACTTGAGAATTTATTTAATAAATAACTAAATTTAAAAACAAAATAAAAATTAACAAAAGGAAAACTCTAAGATGAAAATATTGGTAGCAGAAGATGACCCATTCCTTCAAATGTTAACCGGTTTTTTAATAAAAAAATGGGGATATGAATGTGATATTGCAACAAATGGTCGGAAAGCCGTTGAACTAGCCAAAGCCAATGAAGGAAAATATGATCTTTGCCTTATGGACATTGATATGCCCATAATGAATGGATGTGAAGCCACAAAGACAATCCGACAAAAAACAAAATATTTGCCCATAATGGCATTGACTGGAAATGTTACATTCCAAGATAAGTATGTCGATTTCGGTATGGATGACTTTTTAGAAAAACCATATGATCCAGACATGTTGTATTGTAAAATCAATGAGTTAACTGTTAAATGCATAAAGGTTGATGTTCGGGATAACAATTTTTACATAAAGAAGGAGATGCCTATGGACTCAGAACATTTAAAAGAATTGAGAAAATTGCGTGAAAAAGGATTAACTAAGCTGTGTATTCGTGGAAGTGGTTGTGAGGTTGTAGTAGACGAAAGGGTTCAAAATAAAATATCACATGATTTAATAGGTAAAAAACAAGAACTCTCTGAATTTTTAGACCGTTCAGAAGATAAACCGGGCATCTGTCATCTATACAAAGCAAACTTTATGGTGAACACAAAATACCTTCTTCCTGAAGAACTTGATGAATATAAGAAAAATGAAGAAAAAATTTTAAAAGAGTGTAAGTCTACGGTTGTCAAACCATTAGACGATTAATGTAATAGATGAAAGTTTTTGGTGGCAATTAGTCAACTAACTGCCCCAAAGGGAATGTTAACGGGGCGTTCTTAAAAAGTTAAATTGTTTGATAAGCAAAATAATAAAAATTAAATTAAAAATTACAACTTGAGGAAAGACTTGGGGACGAGGAAAGACTTAGGGACGGAGTAAGTTTATTAACTTAATAAAGACAAAATTAAAAATAAAAAATAAATTCAAAAGCAATTAAAATTTACAACTATGCACTACAGCGGATTTCAAATAAGCAGGCGCCTGCTTGTTTGAAACCGCTGAGTTTCAGCGTTCTTGGCTAAAATTAAAACTAAACTAAAATCAAAACCGGATTAAAGAAAAAACAAATGAAAGCGATAAAAGATAATATGGAAAGTTATCACATGAAAATCAAAGAAAATAATCATATTTTTTTTGTTATTTATATAATATTTTTTATTTTATTAATAATTAAACTAACTTCAATCCATGGAAAAGATGATGATACCCCGATACATTATATAAATACAACAAATGAATGGGATTCGTTGAAAATAAAAGTAGTTGATCTTCAAAGTAAAATAATTGTTGATTCCACAACAATTAAAATTGGTGGAGATTTTATTCCAATTGTAAATACTAATTTAACAGTTAAAATAAATCAATTTATTCCAGATTTTAAAATGGATTCTAATGATAATTTAATTTATTCTAAATCAAAGGATTTAAACAATCCTGCGATGAAAATTACAATTTTGCAAAAAGATAAAAAAGAAACTAAAGTGTTATGGATACATTCCAATTATCCCGATATAAGATCTATTAATGATAAATATTCAATTAGGTTAGTTGGTTTTATTAGAAAATCACAAGATATAAATCAAACACATTCTTCTATGAAATCATTAGAAGAATTAAACATAAAGGCAATTGATGAAAATGGTTTTACCCCTTTACACAAAGCTGCAGAAACTGGAAATATTGAACAAATTGAATTACTTATTTCTAAGGGAGCAAATATTAATGCAAAAACAAATAATGGAATTACTCCTTTATATATAGTAGCAAAATATGGATATAAAAATGTTGTGGAATTGCTTATTAATAATAATGCAACTATTAATTCTGAAAATAATTTTTCACCACTTCTTATTGCTTTTGAAAATGGACATAATGAAATTGCAGAATTTCTTATAGATAAAGGAGTTGATGTAAATGTGAAGCATCGTAGTGGATGGACTCCTTTGGATTTAGCAATAGATAAAAAAGATAAAAAATTAATTAAACTCCTTATTTCCAAAGGTGCAAACACAAAATCCATTAATGGACTTCAACTTTTGGATTTGGCAGCAGATAAAGATTTGGTGTAATTTCTTGTTAGCAAAGGCGCATCTGTTGATGTAGATATAAAAGATAGCTATGGAAGAACTGCATTGCATAGAGCAGCTAAGGAAGGTGATAAAAAATTTATTGGATTGCTTATTTCAAAAGGTGCTGATATTAATGCAAATACTAATGATGATAAAGAGCAACTCCTTTGCATTATGCAATAAAGAAAGGGCATAAAGATATAGTTGACATCCTCATTAATAAAGGTGCTGATGTCAATGCAAAGGGTAAGCTATGTATCA
>JACRDZ010000190.1 GCA_016212735.1 Candidatus Firestoneibacteriota bacterium
GAAGCTGTTCCAACTCCTGCATCTACAATTACAGGAATTTTTGTTTGTTCTAATATTATACGTATATTAACAGTATTTAATATGCCCAGTCCTGACCCAATTGGCGCTCCAAGAGGCATTATTGCGCTTGCTCCGGCATCTTCAAGTTTTTTTGCCATGATTGGATCGTCATTAGTATACGGAAGAACGACAAAACCATCTTTTACCAGGATTTTAGTCGCTTCTAAAAGTGCAGTAGTATCTGGAAATAGCGTTTTTTCATCGCCGATTACTTCCAATTTTACCATATTTGGTAATCCTGCAGCAACTGCCAGATGCGCTGTTCTGATAGCTTCTTCAGCAGTATAACAACCCGCTGTATTTGGGAGTATTGTTATTTTTTTAGTATCGAGATAATCAAGAAGCGATTCTTGTTTTTTATCATTTAAATTTACGCGGCGTACAGCAACAGTTACAATCTCAGCGCCTGATGCTTCAATTGCTTCTTTCATAATATTAAAATTTGGGTATTTCCCTGTCCCAACTAATAAGCGTGATTTATATTTTTTATCGGCTAAAACCAAAAAATCATTATTTTGCATAAGTAATCCTTAGGGTCTGTTACGAAATAACTTATATATTCAGGCGCTCAGATTCTGGTCAGATTTGGCTGATCCTACTTTCGCAAAATTTGAGACGTAGCACTTAGCTACGTTGAGAATTTTGCGATTGAGGATCGGACAAAGATGACCGGAAGATGAGATGCATCAATGTGTAAGTTATTTCGTAACAGACCCTTAACTATAATTAAAGTAATTTTTTAATTTCATTTTCTATTACAGCTTTGTCTACCTTTCCTTCAAAGCTTGCTACTATTTCTTTTTTATTGTTAAGAACAAAAGTTGTTGGCAGTCCACGAATTCCGCCATATGCTTGACGAACATCATTTGTTCCCATTAGTATCGGATAATTTATTTTATTTTTTTTAAGAAATGATTGTACGCTTTCTTCATCATCCAATGCTATTCCTAAAATTGCAACTCCATTATTTTTATATGTATTATAAAGGCTAACAAAATCCGGCATTTCCATTATACAGTAAGGACACCATGTTGCCCAAAAATTAATAATTATTATTTTGCTGTTTAAATTTGAAAGTGTAACTGATTCGTTAGACATATTTTTTAAAGTAAAATCCGGAGCTTTTTGATAAGCTTTTTTATTGTTTTTTGCTGAGTGTAAAGAGTTTGTCTTTGTATTCGAATTTTTATTGTCACCGCATGCAGGAATACAATATAGCAATAAAGAAATAAAAATAATAATCTTTGTTTGTAATTTCATTAGTAATAATCTCCTATACAATTTATTTTACTATTTTAATGAAGCTATAAAAAATGTCAAGGGAAATGCTCGTGACATTATTGTATATTCGTAGAGCCCCAGCTTTCGCCCCATTTATTGTGTGAAGAAAATTTATAAATTCCAAGTATGTTATTTTTATTTGTAAATCCGAGCTTAAGATCGTATTTCATTTGTTCATCATCAGTAAAATCCAATTTTTCACAATCCCAATTTATTGTAAAATCATTATTTCCGGATATCACACGAGAGGGGAGAATGTCAGCGTGTTTACCGATATACCAGCGTTTTCTTTCTCCTTTTGGTAAACCAAAAATATCCATTTCAACAAATATAATGTTAATATCTTCAATCCCCGAATTACGTAACAATATATCCAATTTTTTTGTAATCCTATACCATTTTTGTGTTTTAGTGGATTTCCATCTTATATTCGTAAATTGTTTGTTTATGTTATTTTCAATATCTTCCAATTGTTTTAGAGTGATTTTGTTCCATGAAATAGGTTCGAAGCTATATTTGGAGAATATTGATGAACCAAGTAAAAATCCATCTATTTGCATATAATTATCTTTATATGTTTCCAATTCCTTAATATTTTCACCATATATCTCTAAAACAATTTGCCCGCTGGTTTCAATCCCCAAAATTAATTTAGGATAATCAGTAAGTTGTATTATTTTTCCATAAATACTAATTTGTTTATCATAAAATCTGGTAGGTTTTTCAATTGCAAATATATTTGTTGAAAAAATAACTAAAAGAATAAGGGATTGAAAAAGCAGATTCTTCAGTCGCTTCGCTCCTTCAGAATGACATGCAAGGGAAAGTGTTCTGAGTGAAACGAAGAATCCGGATTTAATCAAAAATGATATCAATATTAATTTATTAAATTTATACAAAAATTATTTCCCCTTTTTCACTTTTCACTCTTAACTCTTCACCATTCATTTTACTTCTTTATATTCTGACGGTGGAGCGAAAACATTATTTTTCAAATTTTTTTTTTCTATTTTTTTTATTTCAATAAAATCTTCAACTTTTTCATCTAAAAAAATAGAATAACGTTTGCTTAAAATTGGAAATCCATAATTTTCAATAGCTTTTGTAATTTCATATTCTTCACTATTTTGATATTGTACATTTGGATTTTGTTTTTTAAGTTTTTCAATTATGTTTTTTACTTCTGTCATATCCATATCATTCGTAACCCAGTCTTCTTCAATTAGTTCATTGTTTGCCATGATATTTATTTTAACAACCTTGAATCCATTAATTGTTTTTTTTTCATCTGTTTTTTTTATATCTATTTTTCTTTTCGGAGGTAACTCTTCATGATTGTTTTCATTATCTTTCATTTGAGTGTTCGACAGATTTTTAAACCTTTCAGATAGCTTATATTTCAAATAAGATTTTTTTTTATGTGATATATAATATCCAATGTCCTCACCTAATAATGAAATAGTAGTTGCTTTATTTTCTGGATCATCCGTACGCATATTATTGGCTGAAAAATAAACGATTGTTGTAATTATTTTATCAAAATTACTGCTGCCTTCACTTTGTTCAATAATTGTTCCTGAGTATATAGAAGTAAGAGAGACAAAAAATATGAATATAAGTATGAAAATTTGAAAAACGAGATTCTTCAATCGCTTTGCTCCTTCAGAATGACAAGTATGGGATGGTGTCATTCTGAGCGAAGCGAAGAATCTAGATTTAAAATAATTTATTTTCTTTTTATTCATAATATTAATTATTTTCTCTTCTTTATTTATCTCTGCAACCTCTGCGCACTCTGCGGTGAATAGTTATTATTTACCCTCATTATTTTTTAAAAATTCCATAGCAAATTCCATTGTTTTTTTA
>JACRDZ010000019.1 GCA_016212735.1 Candidatus Firestoneibacteriota bacterium
TGGGAGACAAAAATGTTCCTTTTACTAACAACCAGAGTGAAAACGATATTCGGATGACAAAAGTCCAGCAAAAAATTTCCGGATGTTTTCGATCTCCGGAAGGTGCTAAAATATTTTGTCGGATACGAAGTTATATTTCAACATGTAAAAAAAATGGCATTGGTTCAATACAGGCTTTAAATCTATTATTTCAAGGAGCATTACCTGAATTTATAAAATAAATTGGTAGGATTATACTGAATAGTTACTTTTTTTTAACGTTGTTCCATTATGCCCTTTTTGTCCGCCTGGTTTCTTTTCTCCCTTTTTCTTTTGCGGACGTTTTTTATTTCGATCCGTTGATGGTGGTTTACTGCTGTTACGGCTATTAAGAGTTAATCGATTAACAAGTAATGTTACAACCACAACCAACAATTCAATTATAAATTTTACAGATGGTGGTATATCTTCTTCTTTTAAAACTTTCTCTACTTTCTCAATTGTTGCTTTGATATTTATATTTTCAATTTTCAATTAATCACCTCGTGTTATTTCTATTTCTTAATATCGTAACACGAGCTTTAAGACTTGAATCTTATTTGTTTTTTTTAATTTTTTTTATTTTTTGCTGAATAGTTACTTTATCTTGAGTATAATTCCTCAAAACCTTGACATATCAAGCGAAATTCATTATTATATAATCAATATTTTTTGAAAGAGTTAGGAGGTTTTAATTTAAATAGATGAAAAAAAAATATTTATTATCAATTTTGTTATTTAATACTTTGTCTTATTATACTGTAATTAATGCGGATCAGAAACTTAAATTGCATTCAAAAGATAATTTGGATGACCTATTGCGTTCAATAAAAAAAGAGCAAAAGGAAGATGTGAAACCTGCTGAACCGGCAGTAAGTAATAATAAAACCAGTAGTAATATTAGATTAGCAATTGATCGTGGTGTGATTGCAAAAAATGTTGAATCATCATCTCCGGTTGAGATTGCAAACAGCTTTAAAGGAAATATTGAAAAACTATATTGTTATACTGAAATCTCAAATGTCGAACCTCCTGAGAAAATTTTTCATGCATGGTATTATAAAGATAAATTGATTACTACAATAGAACTTACCCTCAAACGTTCTCGAAGTTATACCTGGAGTTATTTTAATATTCCATCCGGCTATACAGGTAACTGGGAAGTCCACGTTCTAAGTGAAGAAGGTAAAGTAATAGCAAATATCCCATTTGAAATTGAATAACCTCCGGAAGGATTGACAATAAGTGAAAAAAATAATTTTAATTATATCGATAATTTTAACCGTAATTTTGCTTGCAATCCTTGTTTTATTATACAAACTGCCTTATAAAAAATATATTGATAATATTGCTTCTTCATATAATTACAAAGTTGAAACACAAGAAATAGCATATAGCCCGATCTCCAATCTGCTGATTAAAAATATGATAATTACTTCTGCAGCAGGAAGTTTGCAGCCAATTTTGCAAACACAGGAAATAATATTGCGCTTTGATTTATTACCTCTTTTAATAGGGAATCTTAATTCAACTATTAAGATTAACGCCTATGAAGGAACGATTATCACTAAAAATAATTATGATTTAGTAAATGATTCATTAAAAAAAGTTACAGTTATATTTGATAAAATAAATATTGACGAATATCCACTTATTAGACAAAATTCAATTTGTAATATTAAAGGTTTATTATCAGGGAAAATTATAATAAATCATAAAGATAATGTTTATAAAAGTGATGGTAATATAATAATTAGCGGACCGGTTAAAGTTTACGAATTAGAATATAATGGAGCTGAATTCCCATATCTTGAATTTGATAACATTACAATTCAATTCACTTTTGAAAATGGTACTATAATAATTAAAAATTTTATTTGTGATGGAAATGTTATTTTAGCTAAAGGTAATGGAAATATTGAACTTAAAGATCCTGTAAATAAAAGTAACATAAGCATTACATTATGGCTTGGTCCGGCGCTTAATTCTCCTATGGAGTTGAAAAATTTAATGGCTTTGCTATGCGGTTTAAATGGCCCTAAGGATGGGATTAAATTCAAACTACAGGGTGAACTGGATGCTTTGGAATTTATACCTTTGCAATAAAAAATCGCAGCCGCTCGATTCATCGAGATTATTTGCATTGCAGTTGCTCGATTTATCGAGCTTATTTTAAGGGTCTGTTACGAAATAACTTACACAAGGAGAATTTAATGTCAGCATCATTTGAAAATTTAGGATTGGATCAATCATTAGTTAAAGCATTGGAAATTGAAAAAATAACAAAACCAACCAATATCCAGAACAGGGCAATCACGGAGATTAATCAGAATAAAGATGTTATGATACAATCCGAAACTGGTACCGGCAAAACACTGGCTTATCTTCTTCCTTTGTATGAAAAAATAAAAAATACTTCAAAAGAAATGAAAGCAATCATTCTTGCGCCGACACATGAATTGGCAATACAGATCCAGCGCCAGATGGAAAGGCTTACACAAAATTCAAAACTGCCTATTCGATCAACACCTGTTATCGGCGGAGCAAATGTTAACAGACAAATTGAGAAGCTTAAAGATAAACCGCAAATTATTGTCGGATCACCCGGTAGAATTCTCGAGCTGATGCAGAAAAATAAAATTAAAACTCAAACCATACAAACAATTATCCTTGATGAGGCGGACAGATTAATGGAAAAACAAAACATTGATCCTGTATCCAAAATTATAAATAGTATTCCCAAAGACCGCCAAATCATTATTGTTTCCGCTACATTATCACAAAATGTTATAAATATGGCGAAAGAAATAATGAATAACCCTGTAATATTAAAATCTGGCGACAGCGAATTTATACCTGAAACAATAACTCATTGCTATTTAACTGTTGATAGAAGAAATAAACTTGATCTCCTGAAAAAATTGATCATAAATCTTAATCCGCCTAAAGCACTAGTGTTTTTAAATAATATTGAAAATATAAGTAATTTAATCAGCGATCTTCAATTTAATGAAATTAGAGCTGAAAGTCTGCATAGTACAAGTCATAAAATGGATCGTAAACAAGTAATGAATAAATTCAGGTCAGGCAGATTGCAGATTTTAGTCGCTTCCGATATTGCGGCAAGAGGACTTCATATGGACGGGATTACTCATGTATTTAATGTGGATGTTCCCGAAGAATTAAATTTTTATATTCACAGATCTGGTCGTACAGGCAGGAACGATCAAAAAGGAATTGTGATATCTCTTGCAGCTACCCATGAATTCCCTTTATTAAAAAAAATTGAAAGAGAATTGAAAATAAAAATTGAAAATAAAATGTTAGTTAAGGATAAATTGATTGATAATGAGTAATATGGAAATTAATACTATGGTAATCATTCAGCAAGTTTTTTCCGGTAACTTCTTAATCATAATTACTTCCGTCCCTTTATTCGCATCAACATTATATTTTACTTCATCCATAAATCCTTTAATCAAAAGTATCCCTCTTCCATGTTCTGAAAAAATTACTGATGCATCGTGAGGATCTTTTATTTTATTTACGTCAAAACCTTTCCGTGATCACGAACACTGACTATCATTTTATTCGGTTCTTTGCGGTAATAAATTCCTATCCATTCTTCTTTATCAAAATCCGTTCCATAACTAATGGCATTAATAACTGCTTCTTTAATCCCTACTGTCCATTCATATACCGCATCTTCATCAAAGCCCAATGTTTTTGCCAGTTCCTCGTTTATTATATCAATAACAAAAACATAATCTAAGATTGCTTTTAAATTAATTTTTAATATTTTTAAACTTTCATCGAATACTTCATCACCCATACATCTCTTAAAAAAAATATTTTCGATATCACCGTTTTTAACATTTGCATCTTTAGGAAGCATATTCTTATCTTTCATTGCTTCAAAAATTTTCAATGTTGCTTTATCAATTATTGGGATAAACCATTTATCCATAAATGTTATAACCATTGGGCATTGTACTGAATAGTTACAGACATCTCCGATCGATTCATATTCTTCAGGATTGTAATCGATATCAATGGATAATATTGCCACATCATCATGAAGTACTTCACTGCCGCTAAAACGCACCACTTCATTATAAATGGCATCCTTGATATGAGTTCCTTTATTTTTTATATTTCTAAACACAGTTCGGATAAAACGCTCTTCACCGAATAATTCATGCTTTGGATTTATTGCTTCAATAATACCATCAGTATATAGGATTAAAAGGTCACCTTTTTTAAGTTGAATTTTATTTTCATGAAAATTAGCGCCAGGAAATATTCCAAGAAGCAAGTCACCTGTTTTTAAAGTTTCAAAAGTTCTTGTACTCCTATGAAATAAATACACAGGATCGTGTCCGGCATTGGAATAAGTCAAAGTAAAAGAATCTTTATCAATTACTCCAAAAAATAATGTTATAAAAGTATCCGAATAAATTTTGTTATCCGATATAATAAGCTCATTAATATCTTTTAATGTCTCATGAATAGAATTTGTCGTAGCGCATTTTGTTTTCAAATAACTTCGCACCATAACCATAAGTAAAGCAGCGGGAATACCTTTGCCTGAAACATCACCCATCACAATTGCTAATTTTTTTTGCTGAGGCATGTCCAGCACATCACAATAATCACCGCCAATATCACGCGCTGAGATTGATAATACTCCTATATCTATGCCTTTTACATCGGGTAATTTTTTGGGTAAAAGCTGTGTCTGGATATCATGAGCTATTTTCATCTGCTGATCGATATTTTTTTGCAGTAATGATACCTGCAGAAGCCGGGAATTCTCAATTGCTGTGGATGCCTGTCCTGCAAGAATTGTCAAAAGATTAAGATCATCTTCGGTAAAAACATCATTGGAACTTTTATTATTTACATTTAGAACGCCTATTACTTTTCCTTTTGTTATTAGAGGAACACTTAAAAGTGATTTTGTAGCATATTTCTTACTGCTTTTTCGCTTAAACCGTGCATCTTTTTCAATATCCTGTATTAATAATGGCTTCCCGTTCAAAGCAACCCAACCGCTTATTCCTTCACCGATTTTCATACGCCGTTTCATTACTGTCTCATTAATACCAATTGCCATCTGGATCATAAGTTCATTTGTCTTCGGATCTATAAGCATTAAAGAAACTGTCTCTGCTTTAATCGTATCACGTGAAAAAGTAATAATTAATCTAAGTATTTCATCAAGGTTAAAAGTAGAACTAATTGCCTGACTTATTTTATTAACAACATTAAGCTCTTCAATTTTTTTGCTTAATCCTTTTTGTGAAGTATTAATATTGCCAAGCATGGAATTAAAACTTTTTGCCAGTTTTCCTATTTCATCATTTGAATCTAAAATAAACTCCTCTGACATGTCCCCTTTTTCAACATCTTCCATTTTTTTAATAATTTTTTTTATTGGTAAAATAATAAAAAATCTTACCATACATATAACACCAATGATTAAGATCACCAATGTTAATAAATTATTAATATTAACCAATGTATTTAACAACAATGCGAGTATTAAAATAAAAAGAATGAATTTCAATTCCAAATTAATAGACATATTCATCTCCACCCAGTTATTTTACTAATTAATTCAGCCTCATTATTTGCAATAGTATTTCTAACAGGTAATGCTTCTAAAAATTTATGGCCATAACTGCTTGTTACAATTCTTTTATCTAATACAAATACTATTCCTGAATCTTCGCTGCATCGGATAAGCCTGCCAAATCCCTGTCTGAGCTTTGTTATTGCTTGCGGTATCATATAATTCCCAAATGAATCTCCGCCATTTTTTTCAATAAGCTCAATCTGAGCTTCAACCTGAGGTTCATTAGGTACTGGAAATGGAATTTTAACCAATACCAATGATTTCATATTTACACCTAAAAAATCCACTCCTTCCCAAAAACTCTGAGTACCAAAGAGCAGCGCATCTTTTACTTCTCTGAATCTGTCTGTTATTGCTCGCCTGCTTCCATCTATCCCCTGTCCCAATATTAATATTCCATTTTCTTCAAGCTTGCTTTCCAGGCATTCATATACATAATTCAATTGAATATATGATGTAAATAATATAAGATTTTTTCCTCTTAATTTCAAGGCGATATCAAATATAATTTCCGCAACTGCATTATTAAAACTATTTTCAGCTGGCAAGGGGAGATAAGTCGGAACGATAAATAACGACTGAGCATTATAATCAAACGGTGAATCCAGCAAAACCTCTTTTACATTTTCAAGCAAAGATAATCCCATTCTTTCTTTAAAATACAAAAAATTATTTTCAACGGCAAGAGTTGCCGAAGAAAATATAATTGAGCTGGAACCTGCATATAATAATTCCTGCATTTTCTCTGCTATATTTAAGGGTCGTGCTTCAAGAAAACATTCATTTGAATCAATCCCATCCCATTCCATCCAATAAACATAATTCGGATCATCTGATTCAAAGAAGAATTCAAGATTATCAAGGCATTCCTGAAGCTCATTAAATTTTGCTGCAAGATTAAGTAAAATATCTTCGATCTTCTTTTCATCTTTATATTTTGTCCAGGAATTTTCAATTAGTCTATCCAGAGATGAATTAATAGTATCAAACTTATTAATAAATTCATCCGGAATGATTTTTAATAATTCACATATTTCATTTTTTTTAGTTAACCTTGTTTTAACTTGCTTCCCATTGCCATTCTTTTTGTTGTTTATGTTTTTTCTAAGCAAATCCCAGAGTGAAGAAATTGCTTCTTTAAGTATCGGTATTTTTTTTATTATAGCATCAATTTGCTCACTATCAGATGGAAGTAAATATTTTAAAGTTATAAGAAGCCCATATTCTTTTTTATTTTTATCGATTCCATACATAGAATTAATCGGACCCATAAAATCATTTTTAATAATTGTTTTTCCCATACAATCCATCGCAACCTTTTCAAGATTATGCGCTTCATCGAAAATATAATTTTTAAACTCGGGAAGAATGTTTAAACTATTACCCCGATCTAAAAAAAATAAAGTATGATTAACTATAACAAGATGCGAATGACGTGCTTCTTCGCGTACTTTCAGCATAAAGCAATCGCGGGAATAAGAACATTTTTTACCCGCACAAGCTTCATCATCACAATTAAGCCTGTTCCATAAACCATAAAATCTTGTATGATTAAATCCTGCATTTTCGGAAATATCACCGGTTGTTGTTTCATATATCCATCGCACAAGTGTAAGCAAATTTAATACATCTTCTTCACGCAATGTTTGCTTCAAAGCTTTAAGCATCCAATAATATTTGCGTAAACATATATAATTATTCCTGCCCTTTAATAAGGTTACTTTGAAACTAAAATCAACTGCTTTACGTAATATCGGGATATCTTTATTAAAAAGCTGTTCCTGCAAATTTTTTGTATTTGTGGAAATAATAACACCGGTATTATGCGCAATCGCATAATGAAGAGCAGGGATGAGGTATGCCATTGTTTTTCCGGTACCTGTACCGGTTTCTAAAATTAATATCTCATTATTTTTAAATGTGTCAATTGCTTTTCTTGCCATAATATTTTGTTGTTTACGATATTCAAATTTATCCAAAACTCTGGATAATTTCCCATTTGGAACAAAATAGTTTTCTATAGTTTTAGAATCCAGTAAAGATGTATAGGATGGGTAAGACCCTTTTAAAATATGTTCTTGTTTATTAATTTTTTTGGGATTAGATCCCATATGTTTTATTTTTGCAAAAAATTCTTTATATGCCCAATCTATATTTTCAGTTATTGCAAAAATATCTGCTATGGTACCGGAAGATAGATTTTCAGCTTCTTCCCATAATTTCATCCATAAATGTGCACATGCTTCTGCATCGCTTGCAGCGCGATGTGCAGTGGATTTAATATCCAAATAAGTTAGCATATCTTTTAGTTTATGGCTTGAAGTAAAAGGGAAAATGATGCGTGATAAAAAAAGCGTGTCATAAAATTTATTGGTTATTTTTCTATGTTTGGTTTTTAAAAAATTTTCATCAATAAAATTTCTATCAAACTCAACATTATGCGCTACGAGCGGAAAATCCTTAATAAATGTAACAAATTTTTCCAAAACAAACGAAATTGAAGGTTTATCTTTTACATCTTCCGACTTAATACCGGTAAGATTTGTAATTTTATACGGAATGGGGATTTCGGGATTCACTAATTCATTGAAGCATTCAATAATTTCTCCATCTATTACCTTTACAGCTCCGATTTCTATTATTCTATCGGTTTTACAATCAAAACCTGTTGTTTCCAAATCAAAGGCAATAAATGTACCGATATTTTTTTTCATTAAATCTCCGGTTTAATCACCACAAAGACACTAGGTTATCAATGTTAACATTAATAATAAAACCATACAGACTTTTACTTCCCAGCTCTTTTATTCTGATTTGATATTATTCTTTTTAACCGCTTAAGAATAGAAACAGCTTCTTCACCGCTTATAGTATCATCAGCTTTAAAATCATTATCTATATATCCGGACATGATTCCTTCCAGAGAATTTGTAATAACTGCATTAAAATTTTCATGTACTGATGAAATGTCAATATAAGGAGATATTTCTATATTAATGGATGAATATTTATTTTTTATATTATTAACTAATAAAATACTATTTGTATATTCAGCTAATTCTCCTTTGGTTATAGACCTAAATGGCAGGAATGTACGATTAGGGAAAATTGACATATAACCTTTTTCAACTACTTTCTTTATATATTTTTTAGCCCAATGCTCATCAATATCAATTATAATTAAATCTGAGTCCATATCATTTTCAACAGGTTTATCAAGTGTAAAAATGTCTGTCATTAAAACAGCAAGTTCACCTCTTGTTATTTGAGTGGAATTAGAAAGCTCCTTGATTTGCTGCTTTAAATTAATATCATTATTCTGTTTTTTAAAAAACAAATATGCATAATTATTTTCAGGATCGAATTTTAATACCTGCTTGAAATATTTTGAAGCCATACTAATGTTATTCTCTTTTTCATAAATTTTAGCAATCCCAAGAAAAGCAGGGGTATAGGTTTTATCTATTTCAATAGCTTTATCAAAATTCCACTTAGCTTCTGCTAATTTATTTTGACCGATATAAATTTCACCGATTTTTATATATACATATTTATAACCCTGATACTCTTTCTGAACAAATAAATATTTTTCCAATGCTTCGTCTATAAATTCATTATCATAAAGCGTATCTCCTGCTTTTAATACTCGCATTATTGTCTGCAATTTTTCTTTAACCGAATTTATTTGAATATCAATTGATTCGTCACCTTCTTCGATCTTCAATGCTTTTGTTAAAATATCCATAGCTTTTACATATTCTTTTTTCTTGAGATAAACCTTTGAAATGCCAAGATATGCAGGAATAAACTCATCGTCATATTTAATAACTTTATCAAATGTTTCCATAGCCTGATCGAGCTTATTATCTAATAAAAAAATATTTCCAAGTTCAATATGTGAAGGTAAAAAATTATCATTAATCTCCAGGCTTTTTTTAAATTCTAAAGCACTTTTTTCAATTTCATTATTTTCAAACAATTTTTTCCCTATGTAATAATGATTTTCCGCACTATTTTCAAACAGCTCTTTTTGCATTTTAAGTTCAGCTAACCCTGTAACTGCATTTTTGTTATCAGGGGAAATAAGCAAAGCAATATTATAAAATTTCTCCGAATTATCAAAATTATTTGAATAACGATATGTATCAGCAAGTCCGATTAAAGCATCCATATTATGAGGAGAGAGACCCATTATTTGATAATACATTAGTAATGCTTTGTCATATTTATTGAGAAAAAAATAACATTTTGCAATTGTGAAATACACTTCTGGATTTTTATTATCATATTGTAAAGATTTTTTTAATTCAGTAATAGCTTTAAAATACTTTTTATTTTTATACTCTGCCATACCCTTATCATAACTTTTTTGCTGCAGCTCAGCATTATGTTCTATGATCTCAGGCAATGTCTTATTTATTGCAGATATAAAATCATTATAATCATGATTTTTCTCAGCATTCTCAAGCATTAAATCAAGCCCATTTAGAGATTCAATTTCCTGACAAAAAATTTCAATTGGTAAAATTTGCAGAATGAATACTATTATAATTAATACAAATGTATTCTTAAAATTCATGATTGCTCCGCAAGAAAAAAATCAATATTCAATATTTAATATTCAACAATCGTAACTATTCAACATACTGTAGGGGCAACCCTGTGCGGTTGCCCTTTTATTTATTTAGGGCAGGTGCAAGACCTGCCCCTACAGCATGCTGAAATAATAATTCGTCGGCATTTCCAAATTAGTGATGAATAGTTACCAACAATTTTAAATTTTGCATGTATGCAGTTGTAAAGTAATGAATATAATATATCATTTCTATAAATATAAGACAATTATTAATTTTACAGGTGAAAATTTGGGTATATCTCTTTGCAAAAATTTTGAACTTTGCCACAGGGTATCTTATTTTAAATTTTTTTTATAGATTGGCATAAAAAATGCATTTTGAATTAGGGTGAACCATTAGGAGAAAATAAAATGATCAATATAAAACAAGAAGCACTAATATCAAAAGGAAAAAAAACTGACTCAAATAATATTACTTTCAAAATACACAAAATTGATAAAAAGCAGATAAATATTATGCCCCTTACAAATACTGAACAATTTAATAAAAGAGCAGATAAGTTATTATCAAGATGGAGTTGTAATCAAATTAATTCATTGAAAGACTGTAAAAAGCTGAGGGATGAAATGAATAAGCTTGTAAATACTTTTATTTATTTTAAAACTTGACAATAGAAAAAATGTGTAGTATAATTTAAAATTATTGTAGTATAATTCAATTAAATTGTAATTAATTATTATTAAATTATAGAAAAAAATCCATATCTTTATGGAATTAATTCTATGATTTACAAATTTTTCATATGTGTATACTCATTTTTATTAAATTAAGCTCCCAAAAATAATTATACTCAAGCTAAACATGTTTGTGAAATTCAGAGCGAACAGATGATGCTATTAATTCGCAAACCTGTTTAGCTTGAGTATAAACGTTGCAATATGGAAATTTAAAACATTTAAATTGATTCGAGAAAAGCATGAAAAAAATCGATAATTTTTTAAAAAACCGTTTATTTGATTTTAAAGAAATCCTTTTAGTTGATGACGAAGAGGATCTCGGATGGATTTTACAAAAAGTTTTCAGCGATATGGGATATAAATTTATTTTTGCTTCAACGATTAAGGATGGATTAAAAAAAATTAGAAAATATGAAAATCTTGATGTGGCAATAATTGATTTTAAAATAGACAAAGAAAACGGTTTTGATTTTATAAAAAAAGCAAAAAAAATAAATAACAAAATTGAATTTATTATGATATCAGCATTTGGAGATTTGGATATAAAAGAAAAAGCAAAACAATCTGGTATCCAACATTTTTTAGATAAACCTATAAAGTTAGAAAAATTATTATACCTGGTAAGGGCATAAAACTTATGGATGAGATTAATCATAATAATAATAACATATCAAAAGGTGGATTAAAAAGAACTGTCGATGCATGGAGATTGGGTTGGGATTCTGTTAATAAGATGTTCTATACCCATGATAATACTTTTAAAATTGTAAGAGTAAATAAAGCATTTGCGAATTTCTTTAATCTTTCTCCAAAAGAAATTATCGGTAAAAAATGTTATGAATTAATTCATGGAACTTGTGATCCAACCGCAAGCTGTCCTTATAATAAAATTGTTGAAACCCAAAACCCGGTGACCATAGAATTTTTTGAAAAGCATCTTGAA
>JACRDZ010000192.1 GCA_016212735.1 Candidatus Firestoneibacteriota bacterium
AAACAAATTCAAATTTTTTAATATTTAATGACCAAAACTTTTGAATTGTTTTGAATTTTGAACATTTGAATTTAGTATTTGTTTCGAATTTCGATATTCGTGCTTCGAATTTAATTATTTTTAGTCAAAAAACTCAAAAAAGCTCAGTCAAGTTGAGTATATTATTAAAGTAGGAGGTAAGAAAAGATGTTGTTAGAAGGTAAAGTTGCTTTTGTAACCGGGGGAGCACGCGGTATTGGTAGAATAACTGCAATTGCTTTAGCAAAAGAAGGAGCAGATATTATTGTTGTTAATACAAATGAAGATCTGCTTCAAAAAGTTGTTGAGGAGATACAAGCTCTGGGACGTAAAGCTATGGGATTAAAAGTAAATGTTACAAATTCTCAGGAAGTAGATACTGCTGTAAAAAAGGTGCTTGACACTTTTGGTAAAATTGATATATTAGTTAACAATGCGGGGATTACTCGAGATAATTTGATTATAAGAATGAAAGAAGAAGACTGGGATAGTGTATTACATGTAAATCTTAAAGGTGTATTTCTCTGTACTAAAGCTGTATTAAGATCAATGATGAAACGAGAAAGCGGCAAGATAATTAATATTGCATCAGTTGTCGGAATTTCAGGTAATATCGGACAGGCTAATTATTCTGCGGCTAAAGCAGGTATAATAGGATTAACCAAAACTACAGCAAGGGAAGTTGCGTCAAGGGGAATAACAGTAAATGCAGTTGCACCAGGATTTATTGATACAGATATGACCCGTGCACTGCCAGCATATATTAAAGAAAATATAACACGTCAGATTCCTCTTAACAGATTTGGAAAACCTGAAGATGTAGCAGGAGTTATAGTATTTTTAGCTTCAGAAAGAGCAGATTATATTACAGGGGAAGTAATTCGTGTTGATGGTGGAATGATTATGTAGGCATAGTTAAAAGTCAGGAGTTTTTAGTTAGTAACGATATTGTCTAATTTAAAGTATAGGAAATTGAATATGCCCAATAAATTGGGCAACTACAAACATAATGCATTGTAGTTGCTCGATTTATCGAGCCTAACTTATGACTTCTGATTCTTGATTTTGACTTATAAATAAGGGGGTGAATATAATAGATGGCAGAACAAAGTATAGAAGAAAGAGTTAAAAAAATTGTGATTGAACAATTAGGAGTCGATGCTAAAGAAGTGACTTTAGAAGCTTCTTTTATTGATGATTTGGGTGCAGATTCCTTAGATAATGTTGAACTTGTTATGGCTTTTGAAGAGGAATTTGGCTTTGAAATCTCAGATGAAGACGCAGAGACTATTAAAACTGTTGGAGATGCAGTTAATTATATATCCAATAAGTTATCTAATAAAAGCTAAAAGTATTTTATTAACAAATAAATAATCATGATCGTTTCAATACAGCTTATAGATGAATGGATGGCTAATGAGTGAATGAGAAAATGGTTTATATTTACTCATTCACTCAAATACTAAGCTACTAATTTATTTGATTTATAATATTGGAATACGATCATGATTTTTTAAATTTTAATAAAAGGATACTATCAGAATTAAGAAAGATGTCAGAAATCAGATGTCAGGTCTATTTATTGGGGTCTGTGTAGACCCTAAATCTGACTTCTGTTTTTTGTCCTCTTTCTTATTTATCAGCAATTAAATCTAATCCAAATTATTAGCTCAAGTTATCTTCGTGAATACTTACCTTTTATTCTGGTATCCTATTAAATTGGGCGATTTTATATATTTATAATAAAAAAATTTTATAAAAAAGCAGATAATATTAAATATTTTTCTATAGAGAGGAGAAATAAATTAAATTGAAAAGAAAAGTTGTTATTACAGGGATTGGAGTTCTTACTCCAGTTGGAAATTCAAAAGAAGAAATGTGGGATTCTTTATGTAACGGCAGAAGCGGAGCAGGGTTAGTTACACATTTTGATGTTTCAAAATATTCATCAAAAATTGCTGCACAGGTTAAAAATTTTGATGCAATTAAATATGGTATAAGTAAAAAAGATGATACAAGGCTCGAAGTTTTTATTAAATTTGCAGTCGCAGCCAGTGTCGAAGCTGTAAAAGACAGCGGACTTGATTTTAGTTCTATGGATCCGAACATTACAGGAGTTGTTGTAGGATCTGGAATTGGCGGCATTTATTTTATAGAAAAACAGATTGATATAGTAAGAGAAAAAGGGCCGGGTAAAATAAGCCCTTTTACTGTACCTCTTATGATTGTAGATATGGCTGCTGGACAGGTGGCAATACATCATGGAGTTAGAGGTCCTAATTTATGTGTTGCAACAGCATGTGCAACAGGAGCCCATGCAATAGGTGAAGCAACAAGAATAATTCAACATGGAGACGCAGAAGTTATGATTGCTGGAGGGACTGAATATGCAACCAGTCCTATTGGTTTTGGGGGTTTTTGTGCTGCGCGTGCATTAACAACTCGTAATGATGAACCTGAAAAGGCAAGCCGCCCTTTTGACCGCGACAGAGACGGCTTTCTTATGGGAGATGGAGCAGGAATTGTAGTTCTGGAATCTCTTGAACATGCTATTAAACGCAATGCAAATATTTATGCTGAAGTAGCTGGATATGGGATGAGCGGTGATGCTTATCATATTACATGTCCTATGCCGGATGGTGAGGGAGCAACTAGAGCAATGAAAGCTGCATTATCTGATGCGCACATAAATGGTGAACAAGTTGAATATATAAATGCACATGGAACTTCTACTAAAATTAATGATGCTGCTGAAACAGCGGCAATAAAACGTTTATTTGGAGATTATGCATATAAAATCCCGATAAGTTCTACAAAATCAATGATGGGACATCTTTTGGGAGCAGCAGGAAGTGTTGAAGCAGCAATTTGTGCACTTACAATAAAAAATGGGATTATTCCACCTACTATTAATTATGAAAATAAAGATCCTGAATGCGATCTTGATTATGTCCCTAATATCGCTAGAGAAAAGAAAGTTTCTATTGTTTTGACAAATTCACTGGGGTTTGGAGGGCATAATGCAACTCTGATTCTAAAGAAAGTATAAACAAGGCAGGGAACATGATTAATGAAAATAGAAAAAATCAGTTAAATGAACTTGAAAACAAAATTAATATACATTTTAATGATATAAATATTTTAAACAGGGCTTTAACTCATCGTTCGTTTGCAAATGAGTTTAAAGAGAAGAAGATTCTGTATAATGAAAATCTGGAATTTCTTGGTGATGCTGTTCTAGGGTTAATTATTTCAGAATATATATATAGAAAATTTCCATCTTATAATGAGGGTGACCTGTCAAAACTCAAATCTGTAATAGTAAGCCGCAGTTTATTAGCTAATTATGGACAGGAATTGGGTATAAGTAAGTTCTTAATGCTTGGTAAAGGTGAAAAAATTACAGGCGGCAATTGGCGAGCGTCTATTGCTGCCAATACTGTTGAAGCTTTGATCGGAGCTATTTATTTAGATAGTAATCTTGAAAAAACAAAAGATTTTGTTTTAAAAGAATTAAAAGAAAAGATTGATCTGGCATGTGATGAAAAATTTAAAAAAGATTATAAGAGCATAATTCAGGAATATACTCAATCCAAATTTAAGCAGAAACCAATATATAAAGTAATTCAGGAAAAAGGGCCGGATCATATTAAAGAATTTAAAGTTCAGGTGTCCATTAATGATAGAGTATATGGTATTGGTGAAGGACACAGTAAAAAAGAAGCTGAGCAGGAAGCAGCATATTTTGCATTGATTAATTTTAAAGAAATTGCATCTTAACCATGAAACAATATTATATTATTCCAATTTTTTTCCCAAATGCAGGGTGCAAGGAAAGATGTATATTCTGCAGTCAGAAGAATATTATTCCTTCTAATACAGGGAAAGAATTGGATATAGAAGCTCAAATTAATGAATATATGTGTACTTTTCCAAAGAAAGCTCATATAGAAGTTGCTTTTTATGGCGGGACATTTACAGAATTGGATTTATCTTATCAGGAGAAATTACTTAAAAAAATAACTCCATTTATAAATAAGGGTCAAATTCAGGGAATTCGTATATCTACAAGACCTGATGCTTTAAATGATGATAAAATTAAACTATTGGAATCATTAAATGTTAAGGTTGTTGAGTTAGGTGTGCAGTCTCTGTCAGATAAAGTTTTAAGAAATGCAGAGAGGGGACATACAGTTAATGACGTTATTAATGCTACAAATAGTTTAAAAAAAAGAAATATTGAAATAGGTTTTCAAATGATGGTGGGACTGCCTGGGGAAGATATATATTTACTTAAAAAAAGCATCAAATTATTTATTCAATTAAAACCGGATTTTGTTCGTATACATCCAACAATTGTTTTAAAAGGAAGTAAATTAGAAAAACTTTATGAAGAAGGTAAATATGAACCTTTATCCTTAAAGCAAGCAATTAACCGGTCCTTACTTTATTTTTTAGCTGCGGAAAAAGAAAAAATAAAAGTTGCTAGAATTGGACTTTATAATTCGAAAGAATTGCAGAAACCAGGAATAATAGTTGCAGGACCTTATCATCCTGCATTCAGGGAACTGGTTGAGGGTGAAAAATATTATAGAATAATTACAGCAAATCTTGGGAAAAAGATTTATAATAATAGCAACTTAATTATATATGCTTATTCACGCAGTATTTCAAAAATATGCGGCCAGCATTCTTGCAATATAAACCGGCTGAAAAAAAGATATAAATTTAAATTTGTAAAAGTTATAGATAATAAAGAAGCAGATTCTGAAGAAAATTCCTTAAAACTTCAAATTACAGATATTTCATAAAGGAGAGATAAAATATGAAAACATTTCGAGAAGCTTTTGAAGCAGGAGAATTTCTTATAACAGCTGAAGCAGGTCCTCCAAAAGGCACAGATGTTGAAGAGATGCTGCATCATGCAAGAGGATTAAAAGGGAAAATACATGCAATAAATGTTACTGATAATCAGAGTTCTGTTATGAGATTAGGGTCTCTTGCCGGAAGTTATCTGTTATTAAAAGAAGGATTGGATCCTATATTCCAAATTACTTGCAGAGATCGCAACAGGCTGGCTATTCAATCAGATCTTTTAAGTGCACACGTTTTTGGAATTCGTAACGTGCTTTCTTTAACAGGAGATCATGTGCTTTCCGGTGACCATCCTGAAGCAAAACCTGTGTTTGACATAGATTCTTCGCAGTTATTGCAGATAATAGAAAGATTGAATCGCGGTCGTGATATGTCTACAAAAGGACCGCGTGGTAAAGTACTGGAAGATGGTATTGAATTAAAAGGTAAAACGAATTTATTCCCAGGGTCTACTGTAACTCCTGAAGCTCTTCCTATCGCACCTCAGCTTATAAAATTTGAAAAAAAGGTGAAAGCTGGTGCAAAATTTTTTCAGACTCAGGCAGTATACAATGTAAATAAATTCAAGAGTTTCATGGAAACAGCACGCCAATATAATGTCAAAATATTAGCGGGAATTCTGCTTTTAAAATCAGCAGGTATGGCTCGGTATCTTAACAATTTTGTACCAGGGATTTCTGTCCCTGAAGAATTTATTAAAGAGCTTGAAGGCAGTTCTGATCCCCTTAAAACAGGAATTCAAATAGCAGGCAGACTGATAAAAGATATTAAACCATATTGTGATGGAGTTCATATTATGGCAATAGGTGCAGAAGACAAAGTTCTTGATATTATGTCTGAAGCAGGACTATAAAATATTATTGTAATTTCGTTTATTGCGTATTTCAGATAGACCCTAAGAGAAGAATTATGGCATCATTAAAATTATTGATTATTTCAGGTGAAGCTTCTGGTGACCTGCATGGCGCTCTATTAGCAGAGAATATTTTTAAACTTGCTCCTTCAATCCGTATTTTCGGAGTTGGCGGGTATAAAATGAAAACCGCAGGAGTAGAAATATTTTTTGATATAAAAGATCTTGCTGTTATTGGGATAACAGAAGTATTTGGCAAATATCGTATTTTAAAAGATCTTTTAGATAAAATTAGAGAAAAACTTAAAAGCGATCCTCCAACTGCTGTTATTCTTATTGATTATCCCGGTTTTAATCTTAGAGTTGCAGAAATAGCACATAATCTTAAAATCCCAGTTATTTATTATATTTGTCCTCAAATCTGGGCATGGGCACCCAGTCGAATAAATAAAATTGCAGCATGGGTAGATAAAGCAATTGTAATATTTAAATTTGAAATGGAGCTGTATCAAAAAGCATCTGTTCCAGTTGAATTTGTTGGGCATCCATTACTGGATACTATACAATCGGAAACAGATAAAGAAACAGCTCTTCAATATTTTGGTTTGAACGATGCAAAGCGCATTATTACTCTTATGCCGGGAAGTAGATTAAGTGAAATTAAAAATCATATGCCTATACTCCTAAAAACTGCAAAATTTATCATGGATCGTCTCCCTCAAACAAAATTTATTATTCCCTGTGCTCCTGAGATTGAAATGGAGATATTGGGGAAATATATTAGAAATGCAAAAATGCCAATTAGAATAATAAAAGGTAAAAATTATGATGTTATTAATGTTTCTGATTTTGTAATTGTAGCTTCAGGTACAGCAACTTTAGAAGTAGCATATTTTGAAAAACCGATGATTATAATCTATCAAACATCTTTTATTAACTGGATTCTAGGGAAAATGTTTATGATTATACCTTATTTTGGTCTTGTAAATATTCTTGCAGGAGAGGAAATCGTCCCTGAATATTTACAGTTTGAAGTTGATCCTGAAACTATGGCTGAATATGTATTCTCTATACTAAAAGATAAAGAAAAATATATATATATTCAGAATAAATTAAGAGAAGTAAAAAATAAAATGGGGACATCTGGAGCTTCAAAAAAAGCTGCGGAAGTTATACTAAAACAAATCAGTAAGTAATTTTTATAAGTATGTTCGGCTTCATAAGCTATTTTTGCTGCATTACTTTTTTAATATCATTAGTTTTATCTTTTGTGAAATCCATTTTATAAAAGTCATTTGACTGCGTTAAAAATAAATTGTAATTATTTGTAAAATCAATTAAAAGTTATCATCTCTCCATCCAATCCATCAAATGTGCCAATCCCTGTATCTCCATATTTTAATGCTTCTGACACTGAAATAAATCCATCATACAACCCATTCATAAGAGCATCAATAGTAGATATTTGCACTAATGTATCTTTATTTTGTTCAGCAAAAACTAAATTAAACTGTATTAAAAAGATTAAACAAATTAAAAATAAATATTTTAGTATTTTCTGCATATATTTTTCTCCTATTAAATTTAATGATATAAATTATTTTATTATTAATAATTTGTCAATCGAAAACTTTTATCTTATGTAAGTAGATGTTGTCATTTAACTAATTGGTTAAAGTTTTTAACGAAATAAGCACATCTCTAAACTCCATCATAAACAAGTTGATTTTGATTTGAATCCTGTATTATCTACGCGAAAATTATGGAATAATCTTTTTGAACTTGGTGGATTCCCTGAACCTTTTATTAAAGGTAAAAAAACATTCTGGACAAAATGGTCGCAAACTTACACAAAACAGATAATCAGAGAAGACCTGCGAAGTATAACCGAACTTAAAAATATTGACACTCTTGAGTTATTGTTTTCACTGCTCCCATCTAAAATATTATATTAGAAACAAAGATAAACATGAAGTGGATTTTATTATTGCTGATTAGCCCTATTGTAAAAAATAATAACATAAGAATTTGTGTACATAATTTTAATATCATTATTTTGTTGCAATTATGTGCATATTATGCATAATATCTGTGTATGAGATTTGAATGGGATAAAAATAAAAGTACTGCTAATAAAGAAAAGCATGGTATTGATTTTGAAACTGCAATAGGTATTTGGAAGGATGAAAACAATGTCGAAATTCATGCTTCACATCCGATAGAGAGTAGACGAATTATTATAGGGAAACTTCAAAATAAATTATGGACTGCGATATATACTATGAGAGGTGATGTTATCCGTATAATTTCAGTGAGGCGTGCCAGAGAAAAGGAGGAAAAATTATATGATAAAGAAAAAAATAGCTAAAAATACTAAAGAGTTTGACACTCGATTTGATTCAGGTGAAGATATACATGATCTAATTGATATATCAAAAGCAAAAGTTATTCATCACGGGAAAAAGGTTCGCATTACACTGGATGTAGCTGAATCACTTGTTGAAGAAATAGATGCTATACGCAGAACAATAGGTGTTGATCGCGGTGCATTAATAAAAGTTTGGCTTCAGGAAAGAATAAAACAAGAAAAAATATGTGGAATATAATTAAATAGGGAAAAAATCAACACATGTTAAAAAAAATAAAGAATAAAAAAATTATAGAAACAATTAAAAGTTATGACTTGTTGGAAAATTTTACAAAATCTCATATTTCAGAACAAGCAGCTCAATACGGTAATAATAGCGGGCAAAAACCATTCAGCGTTTTTTATGATAATTCTGAACCTTCAATAAGGCTTCTAAAAGGCGATTGTATAGAAATATTAAATCGCGCTAGAGAAAATAGCGTTGATATGATATTTGCAGACCCCCCCTATTTCCTTTCAAATGGCGGCATTACATGCCATGCCGGTAAAATGGTTTCAGTAAATAAAGGCAAGTGGGACAAATCAAAAGGTATAAAAGAAAGTCATGAGTTTAACCTTAAATGGCTTAAAGCTTGCCAGCGTGTTTTAAAACCTAATGGTACTATCTGGGTTTCTGGGACAACTCACATAATCTATTCAATAGGTTACGCCATGCAAGAGCTTGGATACAAAATATTGAACGATATTATTTGGTATAAACGTAATGCTCCGCCAAATTTAGCATGTAGATATTTCACTCATTCAACAGAAATTGTTTTATGGGCGGCAAAAAATAAAAACAGCAAACATTATTTTGATTATCAATTAATGAAAAAAACAAATAATGGTAAACAAATGCGTAACCTGTGGCAATTTTCAGAAGATGAGGAAGAGCAGAGGCAAATTGATAATGTATGGCAAATATCTTCACCTCCCCCAGTTGAAAAACATTTTGGTAAACATCCGACTCAAAAACCGGTTGAGCTTTTAAAAAGGATTATTTTAGCCGCTACAAAAGAAGGTGATTTGGTTTTGGATCCTTTTTGTGGAAGTTCAACAACTGGTGTTGCCGCGAACTCGCTGAATAGGAGATATGTTGGGATTGATAAGGAAGAAGATTATCTTGAACTTTCGAAGAAACGTCTTGAAGAAGCAATAAATAAAAATATTTTGCTTGAGGTGGTGAATAAGTAATCAGGACCTGAAATTTTAAAAATTCTTTTTGGGAAAGATGCAAAAACAAAAAGATTAAAAGAAGATGTTATTAAAGATAATGTTTATAATAAAAAATGGTATGAGGAAAGAATTAATTTAGATGCAGAAATGTTTCGGAAAGCGAAGGCATTAGGATATGATGCGATTGTACTAGTTTGCAAAAGTGGTAAAAAATCCTTGTTGAAAAACAAAAAACCTAAATCTATTGAATTAAATTTATTATTTGTTTAAAAGGAAACCATGAAAATAATTACCAGAGCAACAGCTTTGAAAAATTTAGAAAAATATATTGGGCAGGATTTGAGAAAACTTGCTTTACAGTATGGAGTTACCACCTACGAAACAGGTAAACAAAATAAAGGTTGGAAAGGTTTGGTTTTAGAAAAATTAGCAGGATTAGAAAACAATATTTCTAAAGCACCAAATGGTCTTTCTTATGAATTGAAATCGGTTAGCTTCTATTATACGAAAAAAGGACTTGTTCCACAACAAACAATGGCAATAACAATGATTAATCCCGAAGAACTAAAAGCTCATACTTTTTTTGAAAGTCATTGTTGGAATAAGTTAAAATCAATGGTTTTTTGTGCAGTAATGTGGCATGGTGAAAATTCCGAACAAGCAGAATTATTGAAAGTTGTAAGCCTGGATTTTGCAGAAGACGATGAATTGATTAAAGAAATAAAGGCTGATTATGATTTCATACGAGAAAAATTGATTAAACATGATTTTGAGAGTTTGACTGGTGAAGATGGTAAATGGATACAGGCAAGAACAAAAGGTACAGGTGGAATAAATCCAAGAACAGGAAAAAAAAGACCGAGAACTCGTGCTTTTTATGCAAGAACATGTTTAGTCAAAAAGATTTTTGAAACTGCTTCATAAAAAATATTGTGTTAAACCTTTATTTGACACTTGACATACATTTATTCATAATGAATATATTTTTAATTTGGATATGCTGGAAGAAAGGATTCTGGAATATTTTATATAAGAATAATGTGTTTTATAGTTAACAAACAGTACATCCAGAACAGAAACAATATTGGGAAAGGTGGTAAAATATGAGAAAAGAATACGATTTTTCTAAAGCTAAAAAAAATCCTTATGCCAGTCGTTTAAAACGACAAGTTACAATAAGACTTGATGAGGAAACGATTAAGTATTTTAAAAAACTTTCGGAAGAAGCAGAAATCCCATATCAAACCCTGATTAATCTTTATTTACGTGATTGCGCTGCTTCAAGCCGTAAGCTTTCTTTGCAATGGAAAGTGGCTGTATAATTTTAATTATATTCCTCTGGGAAAAATTGGGTTAGCAATGCAAAATTAAAGAGAAATAAATTTAAAGTAATTATAAATTAAGCCTGATGAATCAGGCAACTACAATGCAATATGTTTGTAGTTGCCCAATTTATTGGGCATAAAATGAATAGGATTTTAATATTTATGAAACGATGATATCTTCCTTTTATTAGAAAAATATTTTTTGCTGTCTTACTAAACCGACACTAGCGGTTTTAAAACAGTTGATCATCGGTTCAAATAATTCAACATTCTCCTTGCTTAGTTTGTCCCTTGTAAAAAAAATTGCTGCGACAATATTTTTTTCTACTAGCATGTACTTTCCGCCAATACCAAAAACAGTACCTACATTGTATTCTTTCACAAAATCCTGCATAGGGATTATTTTACGATTTTTTGAGTCTATAGATTCTTTCGCATCCGAAACAAAAAAAATACCGCTAATATCTGTGTCAGTTTTAATTTCCATTCCACCTCCAAGGTCTTTCAACCAATTCAGGTTTAATCCCAGATCTTTGAAAAGTCTGGATAGCATTGGGACTGATTCAATAAAATTATCTGAAACAAGAGGTATACCAATATGTCCTTTGGAATTTCGCCTGTCATTCCATTCAGAATTTTCCCCATGTGTTCCAATAAGAGATAAGACAGGTGTATTATCCTTAAGCTCCAGGTTTACACCTATTTTATTCGCCAGATTTATTACAAATTTCTGATTAAATGGAGGAAGTTTTGCGTAGGGAATAGAGATAAATACTCTTAATAAAACAATAGATTCTTTAAATTCATTATAGACTGTTTCAACAAATTTCTGTGCAGTATGCTCAACACAACTGCAATTATTCAATTCAGTTCTTAATCTGTCGAGCACTAATGTAATACTTTTGACTTCGTTCAACTTTGACATGTGCGGTCTCCATTTTATAGTTCTTATATAAGTTAGACTATAGGTTAATATCCTATTACTTAACTGTCCACATAGGCAGATGTTCTCCTGTTTTTGGGTTATTAGCATTTGGTAATGGTATTGGAGGAGAAAAAGACGGTGTTCCTCCTGAAAAAGTAATCCTTACTATATAAATATTCATATCATCGTTATTTGGATTAATATTTGGATATAGCGGATAACTGGAACTAAAAGCAATCCATGTTTCTTTGATATCTATATCTGATTTAACTCCATTATCATCAAACCATTCACCTTTTTTACCCCATGTTGACCATGAGTTAATGAATTCTATCCATCCCGATGGAGCTACAGAATATCTGCTGCCACCAGAAACTGATACAATATAAACATTTATTCCAGCTTTTGCCCCCTGTTTAGGATCAGCATAATTACTATCCCCATTTGTTCCCATATTATGATGTGTATATGCTATCCATTTGCCATCAGGAGAAAAAGAAGGATAATAATTCATATCATTATTATTGTTTGCATCAGAATCAGGATTATTATAAATATCTGTTATTGTTAATTTTGTAACAGTACCACCTGCTGCAATATTAGCTGGATTTGTTGGTGTATAAACATATATATTAGCTGGTCCTTTAATAGTAAATCCTTCATTATTCGTTAACTGCTCACACCTTACAAATGCAATAGATCCATTCGGATTCCATGTCGGCATGGTTTCAGCTTTCTGAGTATTAACGGATGATGGTAAAGCAGTTCCAATATCAGTTGTATCTGATACTTTTTTAACATAAATGTCACCCTTTACAGCAAACACAACCCAATCATTATTTTTAGGATTAAAATCTACAAAACAAGCTTTCTTATCAGGAGGAGATCCTGCCGGAGGATAAACAGAGGTATCTTTAGGAACACGATAAGGAGCTGTTGTTGAAACACTTATATCTCCGAAATGAATACTCTGATGTCTTGACATATCAGTTCCAAGGTGCTCAACAATAGCATATTTTTTGCCATCATGAGAAACCGCATGGCATCCAGCACAGAAATCAGCATATTCAGCTTTTCCATCATGATCATAATCAGGACTTCCAAATCCATAGAAGGATACAGGTATATTATTGCCATTTGAATCCATAACCATGATTGAACCTTTTGCATTATTAATAGTAGTAGAGTTAAAATCTGTAAAATTTGAAACTCTCCAGAAATAAATTGATCCTTCAAGTTTTTCATCTAAAATTTTAAATGAAGTTTTATCTTTATATGTTACAACTTCAGTAATATCTCCGCTTGAATTTTCAGCTATTCCATATATTTGAGCTGCAATATCTTTTCCTTTATCTGCTTTGTTTTTAAATTTATCCCATAATTCATCATTGGGTGTGAAATTCACACTTTTTGTTACTATTCTAAGTTTTTCATTTGTACTTTTACCGCTTTCTGTTATAGGTATTTCAATAGTAAGATAAAAAAGATTATATTTATTATCCGGATTTGTCCATGCAAAAAAGTTTTGCCGTCCTATATTTGATGGGAGAACTGCATTATTTATTATAGAAGTAAACATTGGGGCTGAATTATCAGAAACTGTTTTTACTGAAATTTTTCCGTCTTCTATTAATTCACTAATATTTTTTGCTTTTTCCAATGGGACAGTAATTCCTGTTGTATCAGCACCTTCGGCAAGATCATCTTTGTTTTGTGTTTGAATTTCATCAAAATATTTGCTAAGTTCAGTTAATATTTTATCTTTATCTCCTGTTCCTCCACACGATAATGCAATAATGAAAACTAATGTAAATAAGAAAAAGATGCTAAATATTTTAATACTTTTTCGCTGCATTTTTATCTCCTCCTATGATAGATTTAACATTATATTATAACATTATATTAATATATTACTTATGCTTTTTGCAAGTCCTTGTTTATTTATGGGTGCTTTATTTTTTCTTTTAATGTTATCTCATCTTCATATTTTAGGTTTTTTTAATACGGCATGCATTTATAAAATCGCGCTGATGATGCTTTTTAATTACTTCTTTCTGTCTTTTTATAGATACTTCTGTATAAATCTGAGTCGTTGCCGGTGAGCTATGTCCAAGAATTTCCTGTACAGAACGAAGATCAGCGCCATGTTCTAAGAGCATTGTTGCCATAGTATGACGCAAAGAATGAGGTGTTGCATGTTTATCTATTCCTGCTTTTTTCAAATACATCTTAAACAGTTTCTGTATAGCACGCGGACTTATTTTATTATTAAATCTGTTTAAAAAAACATATGGAGATAATGATTTATTGCGCAGGTCCAGATAGTTTCTCATAGCTTTTACTGTTCCTTTATTATCAAAAGAAATTGTTCTTTCTTTTCCCCCTTTTCCAAAAACTCTTATTACTTTTTCATCCATATCAATATCCTCTAGCTTAAGGCCGCACAATTCACTTATTCTTATACCTGTAGCAAAAAAAAGTTCTAAAATAGCTCTATCACGTATATGTAGAGATCCTATATGTGATTTATTATTTTGGTCTAAAGGCGCTCGCAGTAATTTTGCCATATCATCTTTATTAAGCACTTTAGGTAATCGATGCGGGACTTTATATTTTCTTTTTATTTTTCTGAAAGGAGATTTTATAATATATTCCTGATCTTCAAGAAATGTAAAAAACGATTGTAATGATGCGAGTTTACGCCGCATAGTTGTATCTTTTATCCCTTTGCCATGGCAAAAAACCATATAGTTTCTTATATCTTCTGTTGTAATCTGCTCTATATCTCTATCTTCGTTCATCCATTTCGAAAATTGTTGAAGATCAATTGAATAAGAACTTAACGTATTTTCTGAAGCATTTCTTTCAACTTTTAAACTTACGAGAAAATTATCCATAGCATTCAACAATTTCATTATTAATCCCCAATAACTATCTTATCTGTTTTCTGTTTTTTGTTCACTGTTATTAAAGAAAGATCAAATTTTGACTTATTTTCAAGCAAATTTTTTTCTTCATGTTTATTGCAAAATTCTTTTGGTTCTGTTCCTCTTATAAAAACCTCTGTTGTAACAGTGTTACATTCAGGAGTTGCTAACATTCCTGATTGCGAATCAATATCCAGAAAAATTACACTATCGGGTGCAGAAAAAGAACTAATATTTGTGTCTTTTAAAGCTTCCTGCATGAAGTCAGTCCAATAAGGTACAACCAGTTCTTCACCTGAAGAATGCTGTCCCATTGGAGTACGATCATCCAGTCCGAAATAGATACCTGTTACAATATCAGGAGTAAATCCAACAAACCATGCGTCTATCGCTTGATCTGTAGTTCCAGTTTTACCTGCTATCGGTCTGTTAAGTGCCTTAACTCTTTTAGCTGTCCCGATTTTTATAACACTCTCCATAAGACTGGTCATAATATAATTTGTAGCTTCATTTAATACTACTTTTTCTTTAGGACTATATTGAATAATTATATTCCCATTATTCCCTTCAATATATCTTATTCCCATTGGTTCAACTATTATTCCTTGATTGGCAAACATTCCAAAAGAAGAAGTTAATTTTAATAAGGTTACTTCAGAAGTTCCGAGCGCCAGAGACAAATTTTTGTTGTTTATTGAGTTAAGTCCTATTTTATGAGCAAAATCTATAACTCTTTTTGTCCCGATTTTTTCCAGAATTTTTATAGATGGAATATTTAAAGATAATGCAAGAGCTTGACGTACCGAAACTTCTCCATTATAAATTTTATGATAATTTTCAGGAGTCCATAATACGTTAACCAGTTTTTTCCCAACCCACTTTTTAAACTGAATATAACTTACAGGTGCGTCCAGGACTATACTTGCAGGAGTAAATTCCTTTGTATCAATGGCTAAAGTATAAATAAACGGTTTAAAAGATGATCCGGGCTGACGCCATGCCTGATAAGCACGATTAAATGGTGTCTTCTGGAAATCATAACCTCCAACCATTGCTTTAATATATCCGGTCTGCGCGTCCAGACATACCAGTGCTCCCTGTACTAATTGTTCCTGTATTAAATCCAATACTAATTTATCTTCTTTATTTTTTTGATTACTTTCTTTATTATTTCTTTTTTTAACTCTTACAAGGTCGTTCTTATGTAGAATATCTGAAACTTTGCTTATTTGGATTCTGGTTGCTTCTGAACTTTCATTTCCTCTTTCAAAATTAAACCTTACAGTTTTTTTTGCCCATTTCATTGAATCCAGATTAAGTATTCCGTTAATTCCATAACCTAAATTCACAACAGCTTCCTTTGATGAAACTTTAGTTATTTTACCATATACAATTTTATCCTCATCCAGTTCTTTCAATACATCTTCCATATTTTCCAGCATTTTTTTCCGCTGCAATATTTCTATGGGGTTATAAAATTTGACAGATTTGTAAGCACCTACTTTCTGATTTATTTTTTCATAGCCCTCTTTCATTATTTCTTCAGCTTTTTTCTGCAGTCTTAAATCAAGTGTTGTATAAACTTTTAATCCTTCCTGATAAACAGTTTTATCCCCATATTTACTAATTAACAACTGCCTTACATATTCATTAAAATACGGAGCTTTATTAATTCTGCTTTCAAGTTGTTTCAGTTTTATTGGTTCATTAACTGCCTCTTGTGTTTCCTGTTTTGAGATATATTTCATATTATACATTCGCTGTAATACCCAGTTACGGCGTTTTATACTTCTTTCAATATTCTGATATGGAGAATAATAATTTGGCGCACGAGGCAATCCAGCTAAAACAGCACATTCTTCCAGATTTAAATCCTCCACATTTTTTCCAAAATAAATTCTTGATGCTGCTTCTACACCATAAGCTCCGCTTCCGAAATAAATATGATTAAAATATATTTCCAGTATCTCTTCTTTCGAATATTCCCTTTCAATTTGCAGAGAAAGCAATATCTCTTTAAGTTTACGTGTAATGGTTTTCTCCCTTGAAAGAAAAATATTTTTTGCCAGCTGCTGAGTAATACTGCTTCCGCCTTCTGCTTTACTCATGGAAATGACATCTTTTAAAATAGCACGTATTATGCCTTTAATATTTACTCCTGAATGTTTATAAAAATTCGCATCTTCTGTTGCAATTACACCGTGAATAAGATGTTTAGGGACTTTACGTAATTGGACTAAAATACGTTTTTCTTCATAATATTCACATATTACTTCCCCGTTTATGTCATATAACCTGGTAATAAGCCCGGGTTTATATTGTTCAAGAAGGCTGATTCCTGGGAGATCCCGTGAAACAAAATATATTATAAGTGAAGCAATAATTCCTCCTGCAATAAATAAAACAGAGAAACTATAAAATATAATTTTAAATATCTTCTTAATTTTATTTAAAGTTTTATCATTCATATTAATTTCTGTCATAAAAACCATCCTTATTAAATTTGACTTGCTAATAAACTCTGTATAATATCTAAATATTACATTACATAAATATATTTTTCCAGAAAAAAAGTAAGGGGGTATAGTTATAAATCATGAAAATTATTATCCTATTTATCTCAATAATTATTGTACTATGGATTCTGGTACGGTTTCTGGAGCCAAGTTTGATATACTATCCATCCAGAATAATTAATATCCCTATAGCACAGAGAATTAATTATGAAGAAGTAACTTTTAAAACCGATGATGGCAAAAATCTGTGGGGAATTTTATCTCTATCACGGGATAAAAAAGGTACAATTATATATTTTCATGGGAATGCAGGTAATATTTATAACAGGTTTGATATTATATATAACATCCAAAAACAGGGATTTAATGTTCTAGCATTTGACTACCGGGGTTATGGCAAAAGTTCAGGAGAACCTGATGAAGAAGGTCTTTATAAAGATGGTAAAGCTGCTTTTGATTATATTCTTAACCATCCTCTAATAGATAAAAATAACATCATTTTTCTTGGAGAATCTCTTGGAGGAGCAGTTGCAGTGCATCTTGCACAAAATACAAAATTTTGTAAAGCTATTATTCTAATAAGTACGTTTACTTCGATACAGGATATGAGTAAAGAAATTTTTTCAATTTTTCCATTATATATCTTTTCAAAGTCTAAATATGATTCTATAAAAAAAATTAAGAATATATCAGTTCCTATATTAATTATTCATGGGACACAGGATGATATTGTACCTTTCAGCCATGGGGAAAAACTTTTCAAACAAGCAAATAACCCAAAAAATTTTATTCCAATCAAAGGTGCACAACACAATGATATATATATATGGGAACAAGGACAGATATTTAATATAATAAGTGATTTTATTAGCAATCTCCGCTGATTTTGGAAATTCCCCAAGAAAGAAATTAACCACAGAGAACTAGAGAGTATTTTTTATTTTATTTTTATTTATTACTCAGTGTTCTCAAAAAAAAAGTAAGAAAGATCATAAAATACAAAGCTTTTATAAGTAAAAATTAATTTGAGGACGCAGAGTTTTAAAATTATAAATATATCTCAGTGTGCTCTGTGGTTCGTTTTTTCGATTTTGGGAAATTTCTCCGCTGATTTTGGAATGTTTGACAAATCTTTTAATATGTTATATTATATAAAGTATAACAAATAAAAGGAAAAAGGGACGCTCTTAACTATTCGAACTTTTCTATGTCCTCTGCTTTATTTCATAGATAAACAAAAGAAAAAATAAAATAAAAACTTAGCAAGTGCGAAAACGTTTTAGTCCAGCTATCAGAAAGTTCGAATAGTTAAAAACGTTATATACACTTTTACATTATCTTTTCTTCTTTTTAACTAAATTATACTTTGATGTATATCCCCTTCATTCCCATCCCCTAAATTCCTTAAATCTTATTAATTACATCTAGAAATTAATTTTAGATTTTCAATGGTTTTATTAAAATTATCAAGTAAATCATCAAAAGTTAGAATTTCAATTTGAAGAGTATTATTGTTTTTCTCATTTAATTTTATTCTTTGTTTATAATCTAAATTTTTTCTTAAACCAATAATTAATTTTCCGTTTCCTTTTTCAAATTTATCATAGATATTTCTTTTCACATACTCCCTATCGCTAACTGATAAACGTAAAAAATTTTCTACTTGTTCTAGTGCATGATGAAAAGAAGAATAAAAATAACCATCTTCTTTAAATATTGGTGTATTAGGTCTTTCTATTTCAATAAATGAAACAGAACCATCTCCATATATTGCTGCAAAATCAGTAAAATGTTCACCAATTTTTGGCTTAGATTGTAATTTATCAATACTTAAATCAAATATTTCTTTACGATCTTTTAGAAAATCATGAATTATTGATTCTGATTTATCTTCTTGAATTATAATTTTGAAATCTTTTGAAATTTTTAATAATTTTTCTACTATATTAATTTTACTACTATTTATCGCTTCTTTTAAAGAAACAACTTCAAGAATTAACTTTGTTTTTTCTTCCATTGATAATATAAAATAGTCGGCTAATAAACTTCCATTTTTTAAATTAAAATAATCAGGATTTTTATCAGGGAGTATAAATGCTAAAAAATATTTTCTTAATCTATAGATAACTTCAGCATCATGTAACTCATTAAGAGGAAGAGATATGTCTGCTAAATTACCTGATTCCAATTTAAATAAAACTGTATTAGAAAAAATTGCAGGGCCATTAGTTATTTTGATTTTAATACCATGATGTGAAATAAAACCAGTAAAATATCTCCATAATTCATCGTTTTTATTATTTATAATGGACATTTGATAAAAAATATCTGGAACAATTGCAATATTTCTAAAAATACAATTTCCTATATCCATTTCTGCTTTTTCATCGTAAGTAGTTTGAAGTAATAAATACTCAATAATGTTTTTTGAGCATGAAGTATAAGCTTCTTTTTCAGAATTAATTTCATTATGAAAACCTAAAAAACTACCAAGTTCTTTTGAAATTATTATTTCCGAATTCATATTTAAAAGATCTTCTAAATATAAGTATAGGAATTTGAAAACAAAAAAAATATAATTTAGACACAGATTAACACAGATTTATTTTGTTTTAAATTCAAACCCTGAAAATTTTTACAGTGTTAATCATAAAAAATCAGTGTCTTTCTGTGTCTAA
>JACRDZ010000193.1 GCA_016212735.1 Candidatus Firestoneibacteriota bacterium
AATATTAGAAAACTTGAGTTAACTATTACAGTGAAAATAAGCACAGGATGAATTATCCATATTATAAATCGCAAGGATATAGCATAGGGAGTGGCAGCATAGAATCTGCCCAGAAACAATTGATTCATGGAAGAATGCGGGGTAGTGGTATGAGATGGTCTGAATCTGGAGCATCTTGTATGGTGGCTCTACGCAGCAGGTTCATTAATGATACATGGAATGAAGTTGAAAGCTATATCTGTGCTGCCTAATGTTTCATTTAAAATAATATTTATCTGAAGCGATATAGAACAATATGAATTTTTTTTTACAGAGTAATTTTTAAAACAAATTAACATTTAATTTAATATTTTAGTTTTATAAAAAAATTTTTAACTTTTTCTATTTTTAAATAATACCAAATACTTCTATTCATTTTAATATGAACATATCCCCCCGAAATCGTAAATGCTCCCTTACAAGATAGATTTGTTGCCTTAATACAAATTTTAAGTTAATATATAGTTATAAGTCTATTTAAATGTTATTTTAATTTATTTATGAAGGAGGTAAAATTGTTTCCAAAACAAATCGCAAATTTAAGTGTAAAATTATGTGAAAATAAAAAAGGTGTTGATGTTAAAATATTAGATATCAGAGAAAAAGGGATTGTTGATTATTTTGTTCTTTGTACAGCCAGCTCTCTTACACATGCGCAGGCAATTGCAGAAGAAATAAAAAAAGAATTAAGGAAGAAAAATATTTTTGTAGGACATATAGAAGGCATGTATCCAGGCCACTGGATTTTACTTGATTATTTTTCTGTAGTAATTCATGTATTTACAAAAGAAGTAAGAGATTTTTATAAGCTTGAAGATTTGTGGACAAATATATAATAAATAAATTGGATAATAATATCTATGATAAGAAAATATAGATTTAAAAAAGTTCTTATATTAATTATATTTCTAATTCTTATTATAATCTCAAAAGAACTTCGTGCTATAGAATATTCTGAGAGAGAAAAATCATTTAACGTAGAATGGGAGAAGAAACTAAAGGAAAATATTGTATCAATATTTACATCGAATGACAAAAATAATTCTTATATTTTTCTAGTAATGGAAAATGGAGATGTTAAAACATTATTCAAAGATACAGGAGAACAAGACTGGGTTTTTTCATCTAAAAGTAAAATCAAATCCAATCCGATTATGGCGGAAGAAAATTTTGTGTACGGCACCTGGGACGGAACAATTTTTTCATTAAACTCATTTAATGGATCAGAAAAATGGAAAATTAAAGCTAAAAAAGCAATTTATTCCTCCCCTTTATACTTTCGTGAAAGAATATATGCTGGTTCATGGGATGGTTATCTTCGTGCGCTGCGTGCAAATAATGGCAAGCTTCTCTGGGAATTTAAAACTAAAGATGCAATAAGTACTACACCTGTAATATATGATAACATAATTTTATTCGGTTCAATGGATGGATATATTTATGCTCTGGATACCAGAGATGGAAGTAAATTATGGAATATGAAAACAGATTGGCCAGGTACTTCTTTCTCTCCTGTAGTAGACAAAGGAAACGCTCTTATATTCACTGCTTCAAGTGACAATAATGTATATGCATTAAGTCCTGATACAGGGAAGGTTAAATGGCGATTTCCAACAGAATCTCCCGGAATATACACTGAAATGGTTTTAATAGAAAATAAACTGTTTATTCCTTCTTACGATGGATACCTATACTGCATTACTCCTTCAGATGGTAAATTGGAATGGAAATTAAAAATAGGTAGATTTTTTCTTGCTACACCTCCAACTCTTGAAAATAAAATATTTATTGCCACAGATCATGGAGAACTTATGGCTATTAATATTGCCAGTGGTAATATAAGCTGGCAATTTAAAATAGCAGAGCGTATTAGAAGAAGTCCCCAGATTTTTGAAAATATGATTTTTTTATGTTCAGATCAGGGATTCCTTTATGGAATAGATCCTTTGTTTGGTGAAATAATGCTTAAATATATAGTAGATTACTATCCGGATTATATTTTACATTATGATTATTTTTCAGAAATGTTTTATCTTTTTACTGGAGAAGAAGATCTTTTAGCTTTTAAAAAAGAAAAGGGGAAAGAGGATATTGTCCTTGAAGATGAGGAAAAAGAATCCATACTTCTTAAAGAATATTTAAATTCTCCAACTTTTTCCCCGGATGGTAAATATTATCTTTATTCTACTGAACAGCTTAAAGGAGATGGTAATTTATATCGTGCAGAAATCGCTGATAGTACGTTAAGAATTGTCGGTTTAACTAAATCAAGATTTGATGATCTTTCCCCAAAATGGTGTCCGGATTCAACAGCTATAGTATTTTCTTCAAATAGAGATGGTAATTATAATATCTATAGAATGAATATGCTAAAATTAGACATTTATTATTATGATGATGTAGATAGTATTGAATGTACTAAGACAGAAAATTCAACAATGGAAGATTTGCTTGCACAAACTCCAGAAGATATTGAAAAGAAATATTTAAAAAAACTTACAAAGGAATCACAGGATGAAAAAAATCCAGTAGCTTCACATTCTGGAAGTAAAATTGTCTACAGCAATTATAGCAGTGGAAACTGGGATTTATGGATAATGGATTCAACAGGAGAAAATAAACTTAGATTAACATATGAACCTTCAGATGATGAAGATGCAAAATTTTGCCCGGATGAGACAAAAATAGTATATACATCTTCCAGAATGAATGATAGAGATATATATACTATAAATATTGATGCAACCGGATTGACACAATTAAGTAAAGACCAAACTGATGATATTCATCCTGAATGGATTTGTGATAGTACAATCGTTTTTGAAAAAATATCTCAAGATAAAAAATACTCCAATATTTGGATTATTAATAATGACGGAAGCAATACAAAATTTCTTACATCAGGAAATTTTTTTGACCGCTATCCAAAACCATCTCCAGACGGTAAAAAAATTATTTTTATAAGTAATCGTAAAGATGATACAGATAATTTGTGGCTTATCAGCCCGTCAGGTAATGGATTAATTCAAATAACAAATTTTCTAGATGAAGTTCATATCCCATCATGGTCTTCAAATTCCGAGAAGATTATAGTTTATACAAAAGATATAAATTCAGGTGAATTAAAAACGCATATCTTAGACATAAATAAAATATCTTTATTGAAATATTTTGTCAAAGGTGAAGAATTAATTAGTAAAAGTGAATATGAAGAAGCCAGAAATATATATGAATATATTGTTGAAAACTACCCTAATCAGGAATTGAATGTACTTATTGGACCAGAGCATTTTTCTGTATTATCACATCTGGCAGCATTTTATAAATTAGCGGTAATTGCAGAACAAAAACAAAATCCTGAACTGGTTTATAGCTTGTATCAACTAATAAGTGAAGATACAAGCGGATTTTATGATAAACAGAAAAAATTTTCTATTATAGCGCTTGTCAGAACCAAGCTGGCTGATCAACTTTTTAAAAAAGAAGAATATGAAAAAGCCATTGATAGTTATAAAAAAGTGCTTGAAGATTTTCCGGATATGAAAGATGAATGGGGTAATGAGCTTACTCCATATATAAACATACGAATTGCAGAGAGCTATGAGAAACTAAAGAGATATCAGCAGGCAATTAATTCATATCTTACAGCACAGAAAGACTATCCAGATGCTAGAATAATTTTGTCTGATGATTATATAGGGACAATGGCAGTTGTTTTTAATAATTTAGCAAGAATATATGAATTGGAGTATCATGATTATGACAGGGCTTTACAATATAATCTTAAAATATTGGAAAAATATCCTAAAGATACATATACTACAGTTCGCGGTGTAACACGCGGCAACTATACTCAGAAGGTTTTTATGAATATTGAAAGAATATATACTCATAGAGAAATAAATTTTGATAACTGGATATCTAGCTTACGGCAGACAAATGAAATAGTATCTGATGCAATCTTAAAAAAGAATCTGCAGCATATAATAAATAATCTTGAGGTTTTATCAAAAGGAGAGAAATTAGTATCTGAAGCAGAAACTAAAACAGCAAAAATAATATTCTGTTCCAGGAAAAAAGCAGGATCAATTGACGGAGATAATTATGAAATTTTTATTATGAACGAAGATGGGACAGAGCTAAAAAGGCTTACGTATAATGATGCTAATGATTATAGACCGTCCTGGTCTCCTGATGGATCAAGAATAGTTTATCACACTTTATTTGACAAAAATTATGAAATATTTGTTATGGATAGCGATGGAACAAATATGAAAAATTTATCACGAAATGAAGCATATGATTTCGAACCAGCATGGGCTCCTGATGGTACACGTTTATCTTTTACTTCTGACAGAGACGGCAACATGGATATATTTGTAGCAAATGAAGATGGTGGAAATCCTGTAAATATAACATCCTATCCTTCACGTGATTTTGAATCTAACTGGAATCCTTCAGGAGACAGAGTTGTTTTTACTTCTGACAGAGACGGGAATCTTGAAATTTATTTAATTGATATTGCAATGGGTACCATAACAAATCTATCAAGGAACAATGGAGATGATCATGAACCTGTAGTTTCTCCAGATGGCAGTAAAATTATTTTTACTTCAAATCGAGATGGAAACGAAGAAATTTATATTATGGATATTGATGGTTCTAATCAGTATAATCTTACTAATACCCCTGCTTTTGATTATAATCCTACATGGTCTTACGATGGAAAATATATATTTTTTATCTCAAATAGAAAAGGCCCGTCTAAAGTCTACAGAATGAAAGCTGATGGAACCAATCAGGTCCAATTAACTGTAGACCCTGAGAGTTATGAAATTCAACCAAATGTTTTAAAAGGATTCAAGTTTTAAAATAATTCGTTTTTGACTTATTTATATAGAAAGAATATAATATATAATTGCATTATTTAAAATAATTAATTCCCTTGATAATTCAATCTGAAATATAAAGGAGGATTTTTTTATGTCTTATGATGTTGCTATTTTAGGAGGCGGGCCTGGAGGATATGTAGCGGCTATACGTGCAGCTCAATTAGGAGCAAAAGTGTGTTTAATTGAAAAAACACGTGTTGGAGGTACATGTCTTAACCGGGGATGCATTCCTACTAAAACTATATTAGGAAGTATAAAAGTACTTAAACATATTAATCATGCAGAAGAATTTGGTATTAAAGTAGAAAATATCAGCGTTGATCTTGAAAAAATTATTGAACGTAAAAACGGTATTGTTGATAATCTTGTTTCTGGAATTGAATTTCTGTTAAAAAGCTATAGGATTACTCTTATTAACGGAAAAGGGAAACTAAAATCTAAAAACATTATAGAAGTTATACTATCAAACGGTGGACAGGAAAGTGTTGAAGCAACTAATATTATTCTTGCTACAGGTTCAGAGCCTGCCAATTTACCTGCATTTAATATAGATGGACAAAAAGTTATTACAAGTAACGAAGCTTTAGTATTGAAAAGCATCCCAAAACGGATGATTATTATTGGCGCAGGAGTTATAGGTTGTGAATTTGCCTGTATTCTTTCAAATTTAGGGACAGAAATTACGATGATAGAACTTATGCCTAATATTTTACCTACTGAAGATATAAATATTGCGCGTCGTATGGCTCAAATATTGAAAAAGCAGGGAATAAACATAAAAACAAAAGTTAAAATCAATAAAATTGAGAAAACGAATAATGGAGTAATTGCAGTGCTTGAAGATGGAGAAACAGTTGAAGCTGATAAAGCATTGGTATCTATTGGCCGTACTTTAAATACAAAAGATATTGGATTGGAAGAAACTTTAGTAAAGCTAACAGAACGCGGAGCAGTATTTGTGGATGATTATATGCGTACTAATATTGATAATATATATGCTATTGGTGATATTACAGGGAAAGTTATGCTTGCTCATGTTGCCAGCGCTCAAGGACTTGTAGCAAGCAGTAATTGTCTTGGGAAAAGTATTAAAATGGATTATAACGTTATACCTAGTTGTATCTATACTTTCCCGGAGATTGCAAGTGTAGGGTATACGGAAGATAAAGCACGTCAGGCTGGGATTGAAGTTAAAACTGGAACATTTAATTTTAGAGCTCTTGGAAAAGCTCAGGCAATCGGAGAAACTGACGGGCTTGTGCGTATAATAGCTGAAGAAAAAACAGACAGAGTATTAGGCGCACAAATGCTTGGTCCTAATGTTACTGATTTGATTGCAGAAATCGCTCTTGCAGTAAAAAATAATTTAACAGTCAAACAGATAACTGATACAATTCATGCGCATCCAACATTATCTGAAGCTGTACTTGAAGCAGCAGAAGATGTACATGGAATGTCAATACATACTGCATCACAGAAAAAATAACAAATTTAGAAAAAATTAGAAGATTTAATAATTTTAGTCTGCAATCTATAATCTTCTAATCTTTAAATCTCTATATAAAAGGATATTTTCAAAATTGAGTAAATTTCCTGTTTGGCTTAGAAATGAACTGCCTGATAAAAAAGTCCCAGTATATATGGTATCTCTTTTACAGGAACTGAATCTTAATACTGTATGCCAGAGTGCACGGTGTCCGAATATTGGGAAGTGTTTTTCAAATAAAAGAGCAACATTCATGATTCTTGGCAATATTTGCACAAGAAATTGTACGTTTTGTGCAATAAAAAAAGGGATCCCCCAAAAAATAGATAAAAATGAACCTTTAAATATTGCCCATGCATGTATAAAACTTGGTATCAGGCATGCTGTTGTTACTTCTGTTACGCGTGATGATCTACCGCTGGGAGGTGCAGAACAATTTGCACAAGTAATAAAAGAGATAAAAAAATTTAATAATAAAATCATTATTGAAGTCTTAACTCCTGATTTTTCAGGAAACATAGAAAGCCTGGATATAATAGCTTCTAATGAACCAAACATTTTTAATCATAATATAGAAACAGTTCAATCCCTATATCCTAAAATAAGACCTATGGCAAATTATAAACAGTCATTGGATGTTTTAAAAAAAATTAAGGAAATAAAACCTGATATTTTTACTAAATCAGGGATAATGGTCGGACTGGGAGAAAAAAAAGAGGAAGTATATGAAGTAATGCGGAATTTAAGGAAAATAAATTGTGATATATTAACAATTGGGCAATATCTTCAACCTGCTTTTGATAATTTCCCGGTAAATGAATATATACCTCCTGAAGTTTTTGCCGATTATAAAATAAAAGCACAAGAATTAGGTTTTAAATATGTAGCTTCAGCGCCTCTTGTTAGAAGTTCTTTTGAAGCGGAAGAATTTTCATGGGAAGCTGGATTACTAAGTTAATCAAATAGGAGATGAAAATATGAGCGTTCTTGTTGTCGGAACTATGGGTATTGATTCTGTTGAAACACCTTTCGGCAGAGTAGATGAGGTTTTGGGTGGGTCAGCCACATATGCTTCTCTAGCAGCAAGTTTTTTTACTCAACCTAAAATGGTAAGTGTAATTGGGACAGATTTCCCCGAAGATTATATAAAAATACTGCGTAAAAAAAATATTGATGTAGAAGGAATTCAAAAAATATCTGGAAAAACTTTCAGATGGACAGGAATTTATAAAGACGATCTTAATGTGGCAAATACACTTAAAACAGAATTAAATGTTCTGGAAGAATTCAAAGCAATTGTCCCGAAATCATATAGAGATACAAAATATGTACTTCTTGGGAATATTGATCCTGAATTACAGTTGAAAGTTATCAAGCAAATGACAAATCCAAAGCTTATTATCGGGGATACTATGAATTTTTGGATTGCATATAAAAGAAACGAACTTTTAAAAACTTTAAAAAAATTACATGTTCTGGTGATTAATGATTCCGAAGCAAGACAGTTAGCCAATGAACCGAATTTAGTAAAAGCAGCAGGTATTATAAGAAAAATGGGTCCAAAAATATTAATAATAAAAAAAGGCGAACATGGAGCATTGATGTTTTCAGAAAAAACTCTTTTTGCTTCATCAGCTTATCCTCTGGAAGAAATTTTTGATCCAACAGGAGCTGGTGATTGCTTTGCAGGAGGTTTTATCGGGTATCTTGCAAAAAACGAAGATATAAGTGAACGCAGTATGCGTAGAGCCATTGTTCATGGCAGTGTGATAGCATCTTTTAATGTGGAAGATTTCAGCGTAAATAAACTGATTAAAATAAAAGCAAATGATATTGTTAAACGTTTTAAAGATTTCCGTAAATTCTCGCATTTTGATGATATATAGAATGGAGGAATAAAAATTTGAAGTTAGATGTTTTAGCTATAGGTGCACATAGAGATGATATTGAACTTTCCTGCGGCGGAACAATAATAAAATTGGTAGATCAGGGTTATAATGTCGGGATTCTGGATCTTACTCGCGGTGAAGCAGGGACAAGAGGCTCAGCAAGACAGAGAGAAAAAGAAGCAAATAACGCTGCAAAATGTATGGGGATTAAAGTAAGGGAAAATTTAGGATTACCGGATGCATGGGTAACAAATACAAAAATTACTAAAATGAAACTTATTAAAATATTGAGAAAATACCAGGCTGAAACGGTTATAATTCCATTCTGGCAGGATCGGCATCCAGATCATTATAATACAAGTATTTTAAGTTATGAAGCATGTTTTTTGTCAGGACTGGAAAAAATTAAAATCCATGGTAAAGCTTATCGTCCCAAAAATATAATTTATTATCTTGCGTTTAAGGGAATTGATCCCTCTTTTATAGTAGATATTACAGATCAATTCAAGCGTAAAATAGAAGCAATAAAATGTTATAAATCACAATTCACAGATTCAATAAAAGGAGAAAAAATATTTTGGTCAAATAAAGATATTTTTGAATTTCAAGAATCACATGCAAGAATATGCGGAGCATTGATAGGGAAAAAATATGGAGAAGCATTTCTATTAAAAAAGCCTCAGGAAATAGAAAATATAATGAAAATAAAAGGTAAGTTTATTTAATGCTGTTCATCTCTTCAGGAACAGATTCAAAAGTATTATGAGTAAGCTGTGGGATAGACTCTTTCATGTTTTTTCTTGTATTCATTGTACACATGCCTTCAAATATAACTCCTTCTTCAATACTGATTCGCGGAGTATTAATATTTCCCTGTAGTTTTGCAGGAGAGATAAGCTCCAGTTTGGTTTTTGCAAGTATATTACCTTTGACTTTACCTCCTATTATAACACTACCTATATCTATATCTGCATGAATATCTCCGCTTTTACCTATATAAAGCGTCCCTTTGCTTTTTATTTTACCTTTAAACTGGCCGTCTATTCTAATATTCCCATCGCTAACCATTTCTCCATGGAATTTAGCACCAGGGCCTAAAAGTGTACCAATTTTAGCACTGTTATCGAGCCTTGTTTCACGATCTTGAACAACTGCCATATTAATAATCTCCTAATCCGAAATTATATTATAATCTGATGAATTTATTCAATAAGATATTTACGCGGAGAGATTTTTTCACCTTTTACAATTATTTCATAGTGCAAATGAGGTCTAATACTTTGACCGGAATTACCTAATGTTGCAATTACCTGACCGCGTTTAACTCGCTGACCTGTTCTTACATTTAATTTTTCATTATGCCCATAGAAAGTTTTAAATCCATAACTATGATCAATAATAACGATATTGCCAAAATTCCTTTTAAACCCTGCAAATTCAACAATTCCATCTGCTGTAGCTTTTACCGGGGATCCAATCATTGCAGAAATATCAATACCTTCATGCATTTCAGTTCCACCTGTAAAAGGTGATATACGACGTCCATATTCAGATATAATCCATCCTTTTAATGGCCATATAGATGGTGTAGAATTTAAAAGATCTTCCTGTTCTTCAAGAAATCCCTGCAATTCCTGGAAGCTTTCTTTCTGTAGGATAAATTCTCTTAAAATTTGTTTGTAAGGACTTGATCCCGGAGGAAGATTAAGTAAAGATCTTGGACTTGTATACATTTTTTCTTTAAGAATTGATATATCTTCTTTTGTTACAGGCCCACCCTGTCCACCAACATCTTTTTTTTCTTCATCCTTATTTCTTAATTTCAGACCTGTCATTATTCGAAGTTTATTATCAAATTTTTTAAGCTGAACAAGTATTTTATTTAAATCTTTTAGTTCCAATTCTTGAGATTTTTTATCTTCTTCAAGCATTTTATTTTTTTTGATAAGCTCAGCATTATAAGGTTTTAAATTAACAACTTCTCCTCTTAAATTTGTATAATCATATATGAAATATATAGAGGCAAGAAGCGAAACAGCAAGAATACCACCTAATGTATAAATATAAGTTAAGGGTATTTTGAAATTATGGACTTCTCCATTAGTATGCGGTACAACCATTATTGTTAATGGTTCTTTTTTCATATTGCCTGCTCTCTCCCTTAAATATTTATTGATTTTATAAATTTAGAATTTAAAAAATTATAATATATAAAAAAAAGAAAGTCAAGCAAAAAATCCCTAAAATATTTTTTTACATTCGGGTAATATTACTGTAATTCCATCTACTATTTTACTCGACTTTCTCTTTTAGTCTCAAAAATCATTGCAGCTGTAATGCGCAAAGTGTAAACCAACTATGCAGTACTTATTAAATCAAAAAATACGCCAGTACACTTATGAACGCATCTATTCGTATTTTACTGTCAGTCCAGTGCCATATCGGATGTAATGAGATTATTCTATGATCTTTTTCGGTTTCTGATATTAATTTTATGTTTTCTTTTGAGTTATTTCCTTTATCAAATGTTATTTTTATCTTCCCTGCTTCTTTTATTAATTTGTGATATCTCTCAATCAATTTGCTCATGGCTGTTGGAAATAATGTGGCATCATGTGT
>JACRDZ010000194.1 GCA_016212735.1 Candidatus Firestoneibacteriota bacterium
TAAATTTGTAAAAGGAGAGGGTATGATTTGAAATCTCAAATCTCAAATTATCATAGGAGATGATTATGGATCATTTGACAGAACTTGAAAGTAAAAGTATTTATATTATTCGTGATGCATACAGCCGATTTAAAAAAATTGGCATGATGTGGTCAATAGGGAAAGATTCTACAGCTTTATTGTGGATGGTTAGAAAAGCTTTTTTTGGTAAAGTACCTTTCCCTATTATTCATATTGATACAGGTTATAAATTCAAAGAGATTTACGAATATAGAGATAAATATGCAAAAGAATGGGGACTAAATTTAATAATAGGCAAAAATGAAAAAGCACTTAGCGAAGGAATGGGACCAAATAAAGGGGCTAAAATAGATTGCTGTAATACCCTAAAGACACAGGCTATGAAAGATATACTTAAGGGTATGAATTTAGATGCTGTACTTCTTGCAATTAGAAGAGATGAACATGGTATTCGTGCAAAAGAAAGATATTTTTCACCAAGAGATGAAAATTTCAAATGGAATTATGAAGATCAACCGCCTGAACTATGGGATCAATTCAAATCAGATAGTGATGAACAGGACCATCTTCGTGTACATCCAATTTTACATATGAAAGAAATTGATATATGGTATTATATCAAGCGCGAGAATATACCTATTACAGATTTATATTTTAGTAAAAATGGGAAACGTTACAGAAGTATTGGTTGTAAAACATGCTGTAGTCCTGTTATATCCCAGGCAAAAACAGTCGATGAAGTTATTGAAGAACTTGAAACAACAAATGTAGCTGAGCGTTCAGGACGCGCACAGGATAAAGAAGACACATATACAATGCAAAAATTAAGATCATTGGGTTATATGTAAAAAATGGAGATAAATATAATATGTCTAAAGAGGAGATGAAAATTGTAATTGTTGGTCATGTTGACCATGGCAAATCAAGTTTAATAGGAAGATTTTTATATGATACAGGATGTGTTCCTGCTGAAAAAATGGAAGAAATAAAAAAGATATCCGCTGGACTCGGGAAAAAAACAGAATTTAGCTTTATTGTTGATAATCTTAAGGAAGAACGCGATAAAGGAATAACTATTGATACAGCCCAGACTTTTTTTAAAACTGAGAAACGCAATTATGTTATTATTGATGCTCCAGGCCATAAAGTTTTTATAAAAAATATGATGACCGGCGCGAGTCAGGCTGATACATCAATTCTTATAGTTTCAGCATTCGAAGGTATTGAAGAACAAACCAAAAGACATGCATTTATACTTTCTATGATGAATCTAAAAAGAAATATTGTAGTCATTAATAAAATGGACCTCGTTGATTATAAACAGGGAAAATTTAATAATATAAAAGATGAGATTTGCAGTTTTGCTAAAAGTATTGATATTGTCCCCAATCAAATTATCCCAATTTCTGCAGCAAATGGAGATAATATTGCTGCCAGATCAGATAAAATGAAATGGTATAAAGGACCAACCTTACTTGAAGCTCTTGATTCCCTTGATAAAGAAATAGATATTGAGGGAAAACCATTGCGATTACCTGTTCAGGATGTATATCAAATAAATAATAAAAATATAATAGTTGGAAAAATAGAATCAGGTTCATTAAAAGCCGGAGATAAAGTTATTATTGTACCAGAAAAAAAAGTTGTAACAATAAAAACAGTTGAAGAATTTGGCAGAGAAAGAACAAGTGCTCAAGCTCCTGAAAGCATAGGTATAACTTTAGAAAAAGATGAAAATATTAAAAGAGGTGAAATTATTTGCACTTTTGACAATATTTCTCCTGTTGTTCAATCATTAAAATGCAGTCTTTTCTGGATGTCGCAAAAACCATCTATAATTAATGATAATTTTATATTCAGATGTACAACACAGGCTATTCCGTGTAAAATCACAAAAATATATGAAAGAATGGATTCTTCAACTCTTGAAATATTAGAAAAAGATGCTAGTATTCTTAATAATACTGAAGTTGGAGAAATAGAAATACAAACAGAAATTCCGGTAGCAGTTGAACTTTTCACAAATATACCTGAACTTGGCAGATTTGTATTGGAAAAAGAAAATGCAGAAATTGTTGCAGGAGGGATAGTTACTCATTTATAAAAATTCCAAGAAAAAATATGTTTAATATATTTAAGAAAAACAATAAAAAACGTACTGTTATTATAGGATTTGATGGAGCACCGTATCGTTTAATCCAAGATTTAACTTCTTGCGGGACAATGCCCAGATTAAGAGAAATAATAAAATCCGGAACTTTTAGCAAAATAGCTTCTTCCATTCCGGAAGTTTCTTCAGTTGCATGGAGCAGTATTATTACTGGTAAAAATCCCGGACAGCACGGTATATATGGTTTCATGGAGATGAAAAAAGGGACATACCAGTTAACTTTCCCTAATTTTAATGATCTTCGTGAAAAACCATTCTGGGAAAATCTAACAGATAAAAAATCTGCTATTATAAATGTCCCTTCTACTTATCCGGCAAGATATCTAAATGGAATTCTTATTTCAGGATTTGTAGCAATTGAACTGGAAAAAGCTACTTTCCCTCAGTCTCTTATCCCTGAACTTAAAGAAAACGATTATCGTCTTGATGTAGATATACAAAAAGCTCATCAATCAATGGATCTTTTTCTGAAAGATCTTTATGAAACACACGAATTAAGAATAAAATCATATCGAATGTTATGGGAAAAAGATGACTGGGATATATTTATGTTCATCTTTACCGAAACAGATAGACTGTTTCATTTTTTATGGGAAGCTTATGAAGATAAATCTCATAAATATCATAAAAACTTTATAGAATATTTTCAAAAACTGGATGAAGCTGTTGGGGAGATATATAGTAATCTAAAAAAAGATGATTCATTTATAATGCTTTCTGATCATGGCTTTGAACTACTTGAAAAAGAAGTATATGTTAATTCATTTTTAGTTGAAAAAGGATTTCTAAAATTGAAACAGGTTCCAGCGAATAGTTTTGATGATATTGATACAGGGACAAAAGCTTTTGCTCTTGATCCAGCAAGAATATATATAAATATGGAAGGTAAATATCCAAGAGGATCTGTTACATTAGATAAAAAACAGGAAGTTATAAAAAATTTGATAGAAACTTTTACTGATTTAAAAATAGATAATAAACCTGTTATAAAACGTATCTTTAGAAAAGAAGAATTATATACTGGAAAATATCTGGAAGATGCACCAGATTTAGTTCTTCTATCAAATAAAGGATTTGATTTAAAAGCAACAATAAGAGAGACTGAAATTGCAGGCAAACGCATTTTTACAGGGAAGCATACACAGGATGATGCATTTATTTATTTTAACTGGACAGATGATCAATTCCCAAAAGAACCTTCCGTTACAGATTTTATTAGTTTGATAAATAGGTAAATGTAGGATATTATGCAAACCAAAAAAGAAATTCATCAAGCTGATTTTTCCAAAGTTGCAAAAAACGCAGGAATAACTGGATTTGGAGATATATTTCAATATGGTTTTCGTTATATTACAAATATAATTATAACCAGATTTTTAGGTTCAGCATCTTTTGGTATATTTGTTTTATCCTATGCTTTTCTAAATATAAGCCAGGTTATATCCAGTTTAGGCTTAAATCAGGTTGTTTTACGGTATATATCTTTTTATCAGGGTAAAGATGATAATTCCAGAATAAAAGGTACTATATTAACTGGGTCAAAGATAGTTTTTATATCAAGTATTATTTTCAGCATAATTATTTTTTTTATGGCTAATTTTATAGCTTTAAACATATTTCACAAACCTGAAGCAGAGACACCTATTAAAATAATGATTTTAGCCTTACCATTTTTAGCTATAAAAAAAATATTTCTCAGCATGCTTCAGGGATTTCATTCTATAAAATATCAAATATATATAGAAAAAATACTCCAGCCTTTTATCTGGTTAGTTTTTCTGGTATGTTTTTTGTTCCTGGGGTGGGGTATAAATGGGTTAATCGGTTCTCTGGCGGTTTCAATTATTTTTGGAGTAATATTTGCGCTTTATTATTTATTAAAAATCTGGGGACATGATAAAAGAAATGTAGAACCTGTATTTGAAAATGAACAATTAATAAAATATTCCTTACCTTTATTATTTTCAGGATTATTAGGTCAGATAATAACATGGGCAGTTGTTTTTTTATTAGGAAGATTTCGTTCAGTAAGTGAGGTTGGAATTTATGAATCAGGAGTTAGAGTTGCAGCATTAATCATTTTCCCTTTAACTGCATTTAATAATATTTTTAGCCCAATGATTTCTGAACTCCATTCCCAGAATGCATGGGATAGAATTGAGAGTTTGTTCAAAGTAGTTACCAAATGGATATTTACTTTAAGCTTCCCTATTTTCTTACTATTACTAATATTTGCTAAACCAATAATGAATATTTTTGGTAAGGATTTTGTTCTGGGTGCCCCGGTTCTGATTATTATTGGTTTGGGGCAATTAATTAATGCAGGTACCGGATCAGTAGGGTATGTTTTGACAATGACAGGTCATCAAAATATAGTTTTATTAAATTCAATTATTTTATGTATAATTAATATTATTCTTGGTTTATTTTTAATTCCGGATTCTGGAATTATAGGAGCAGCTATATCTGCTTGTTTTTCAATTAGTTTTGTCAATGTATTAAGATTGATTGAAGTATATTATTTTTTAAAAATACATCCTTATAAATTGAATTTCTGGAAATCATTAACTGCAGGTATTATTTCGGCAGGGATTTATTATTGGTTAATTAATAATTTTATTTATAAAATTACTATAATATATCTGATTTTATTTTCTTCTTTATTCATTATTACCTATGTCTTTTTGATATATTTGTTTAAACTTGATGAAGAAGATAAATATGTATTAGAACGCTTAATGGGAAAATTAAAATTTACAAAAAAATAAAAATACCTCTTATTGAAGTATTAGCGTGTTCCACATTTTTGTTGGACAAATCAAAGTGAGATAACAAATTGAGTGCAAATTAGAAATGACAAAGGTTGTCATTCCCGCATGCTTTTGGCGGGAATCCAGAATAGCTTATGTTTATATTTTAGCAAGTAAAAAAAATGGGACGTTATATATTGGAGTGACCAATGATCTCGAACGGCGTATGTATGAACATAAAATGAGCATTATTAAAGGTTTTACTGAAA
>JACRDZ010000195.1 GCA_016212735.1 Candidatus Firestoneibacteriota bacterium
AGCGTGGTCCAAGGAAAAAAAGAAAGAAAAATAAATAAATAAGGGTCTGAGCAGACTATAGAATTAAGTACTACCGGCTGGAAGCCGGTAGTACTTAATAATTTGCAAACTACTATTAATAAATGCCTAATGTCTAATTTTTAAATGTCTAATGACAAAAGCTTGAATGCAGAAGTCAGAATAAATACGATATAAGTCAATAATTTGACATTTAAGCATTAGATATTGATTTGACATTTGGATTTAGGCATTAGACATTTCCTACCTGATTTCCACCTTTTGTTTTAAGTGTCTCAATTACTTTACTCAATTGCAAAAGACTCTGATGCTTATCAAAGACATCTTTGCCTCCAACTGCGATACTTACTTTTATTTTTATAACATTGTCATTTATTATAAAAGAGTGTTTTTCAATAATATTCCTTATTCTTTCTCCTAGAACATTAGCTCCTTTAAATATAGTCTGCGGAAGAATAATAACAAAACATCCCGTTTTATAATGTCCAATAATATCCACAACTCTGATAGCTTTTCTTAATAAATTTGCTGTTTCTTTGAGTATAGCAGATATAAAATTTTCGTCATATGTTTGTGTTATTTTATCAATATTATCAATATTAACCATAATGCATGAAAGGGGATAATTATATCTTTGAGCACGTATAATTTCTTCTTCAAATCTTTCTAAAAGATAAGTAGGATTATATAAATTTGTAATTTTATCAGTTAGATTAACTTTTTCAAGTTCATGATTTTTATTTTTTAATTCATTTTCAAGATTTTTTATCCACAAAAGCTGATTAACACGGATAACCAATTCCTGTATATTATAAGGACGATTTATATATTCTATTAGTTCATTATGAATTTCTTTATAATATTCTTTATCAAAATGTGTTGTTAAAAATATTATTGGTATTTCTTTTTGTCCTTTAAGTTCATTTTTATTTATTATATCAGCTATTATTAAATCAGGGGGCCTATTTATTATGGTTTTTTTATATTCATCAATATTAGATATTTCAATTTTATAATTAAAGTTTGCAAGAGAAGAAGTAATATTGTCATTTTCAGTTTTTTCATTATTAAGAATTATAATATATTTTTTCCCCATATTTAGATTACCTTTCTTTAAATTTAATCGAATTTATTTTGGTGGAGCAGAGCGGGATCGAACCGCCTACCCCATCCTTGCGAAGGATGTGCTCTCCCAAATTGAGCTACTGCCCCGGATTCACCTTTTTTCTAATATATCGTCAATTTTTCTTATAAGGTTTAACACTTTTTCTTTTATTATTTTTCTATCATCATGCCTTTTTTCTTTAATTAATTCATCAGCTATGTTCAAAGCAGTAAGTATTGCTATTTTATTTGTAGATACTAAAGATGTATTATCTGCAACTTCATGCATTTTTTTATCTACATATTTTGAAAGGCTTTCAATATATTGAGAATTATGATGACTTTTTATAGTATATTCATTCCCAAATATTTCAACATGTACATTCTCTGTTTTAATTTCAGACATGGTTATGCCTCTAATATTATTTATTAAAAATCATTTTTAAATCTATCACAAAACTACGAAAAATACCAACTTCAATTTTATCTTCCTTGGAATATATTTTAGGTTTCCCATATTCTTTATTTTTTCCAAGATTGAAAACCATGACCATTTTATCATCAGGATAGACTATCCAGTATTGTTTTACCCCCTTTTTTTCATAAAGAGAAAATTTTTCTTTTAAATCTTTTTGAACCGTATAAGGAGATACTATTTCTATTATTAGATCAGGAGCGCCAATACATCCTTTATCATCCAATTTTGATTTGTCGCATATAACAACTATATCAGGCTGAACAACTGTTTCTATTTCTTCATCCTTTTCATTTTTATCTGGTAATCGAACATCAAAAGGCGCGCAATAAACTTTACAGGTTTTATCTTTTAAATATTCTGCGAATTGTAAAAATAATTCACGTAATATATCCTGATGAAATCTCGAAGGTGCAGGGGTCATATTGTAAGCTTCTCCATCTATCAATTCCCACCTTTCATCATCCGGCCATGTTAAATAATCTCCATAAGTATATTTTTGCGCTTGTTTTTTTATTGGATAAGGCATGGATACTTCCTTTATCAGTTTTTCAAGCTGGCTCTTGCTCTTTTCATCACCTTTTCGGCTGAAATACATTGCACTCTCCCCTGCTCAATTCATTAAGCTTAAAATAGCTTGATAAATCAAGCAACTACAATTATGAAAGTTAGCAATTTTTGCTATTTGGGAAATTTCTGAAATTTCTAAATGTCTAATGACAAAAGTTTGAATGCAGAAGTCAATAATTTGACATTTAAGCATTAGATATTGATTTGACATTTGGATTTAGGCATTAGACATTATCCACTATTTACGTTTATTATAACATAAAATCCTGGTTATTACAAAAATAAAAACCCCTATAACGAAACGCTATAGGGGTTTTTGCGTGTAATGAATTAAATTAGAACTCTGTTCCTAAATAAATTCCAATTACATTTTCTATATCATCTGCTGTATCTTTTTTCCCATCAGGTCCCTTCGCATAATCAGTGCCAGGAATATCTGCTCTAATTTTTAAATTAGCGCCCTGTACAATTTCTGTTGAAGCAGTAAGTGCAATGTTGCTTGCTTTTCCATAAATATTATAGGAAGCGCCAACATTTGCTTTATCTATTTTATATCCAGCTCCAACAACAATTTCACTTGTAATATCATTGGTATCACCTGCTAATTTTGTACCTTTTGATTTGTCAAAGCTTAAAAACTGTGCATCTATTGAAACACCAGATCCAGATATAGTATATGATGCGCCGACACCTAATATACCTTCTTTGGAGTCAACTTCTGCACCTGCTGCATTTTGTGTTTTAGTTACCAGATCTGCGCTATA
>JACRDZ010000196.1 GCA_016212735.1 Candidatus Firestoneibacteriota bacterium
CAATTTAACAGGAAGGTACATATCCATTACCTGAAGCACAGGTGGATAGATTTATGCTAAAACTTAATATTACGTATCCTGATCGACGTGAAGAACGCACTATTATGGAAAGAGTTACATCTAATGAAAATTTTGAAATAAAAAAAATAATTTCACCTAAAGACATTTTAAAAGCGCGAAAAGTAGTTAATGAAATTTATATGGATGAAAAAATAAAGGAATATATTATTGATATTGTCTTTGCAACAAGAGAGCCGGAAAAGTATAATTTGAAAATTAAGGAAATGATTGCTTACGGCGCATCACCAAGAGCTTCTATATATCTTGCAATTGCCGCAAAAGCTCATGCTTTCTTAAGAGGAAGAGGATATGTTACTCCTGAAGATATAAAAGAAATTGGAATGGATGTGCTGCGTCATCGCGTAATCCTTACTTATGAAGCTGAAGCTGAGGAAAAAACATCTGAAGATATTATTAAAACAATATTTGATGAAATAGAAGTCCCTTAATAAAATCAAATATCAATGGGAAATAGGAGATTAAATGCTTCCAAAGGAAATACTTAAAAAAATAAGAAGAATAGAAATTCAAACAAATAGGCTTGTAAATGATGTGATGAGCGGTGAATATCACAGTGTATTTAAAGGCAGGGGAATGGAATTCTCTGGAGTGCGTGAATATCAATCTGGAGACGATATTCGTACTATAGATTGGAATGTTACTGCACGTATGGGGCATCCTTTTGTAAAAAAATTTGTTGAAGAGCGTGAACTTACTGTTATGTTTTTAGTTGATATGAGCAAATCAAATGCATTTGGAACCTATCATGAACTAAAACAGGAAATAGCCACAGAAATATGCGCACTTCTGGCTTTTTCAGCTATTAAAAACAATGATAAAGTCGGTCTCTTAATTTTTACTGATAAAATAGAAAAGTATGTACCTCCTGTAAAAGGACGAAAACATGTTTTGAGAGTGATCAGGGAGCTTTTGTATATGAAACCTGAAGGTAAAAATACGGATATGAAAATGGCGCTTGATTATTTAAACAAAATTACATGCAGAAAAACAGTTGCGTTTTTAATTTCGGATTTTTTAACTTCCGGATATGAAAAAGCTTTACGAATTGCAAATAAAAGACATGATTTAATAGGAATAAGCATAACAGATCCACGGGAATTATCATTACCTGATGTCGGACTTCTATCTCTTACAGATTCAGAAACAGGCGAACAGATTCTTGTTGATACAAACGATCCCGATTTCAGAAACAATTACGGCCGACTGGCATATGAGAATAAAGACGAACGTGCAAAGATGTTTCGAAAAATTAATGTGGATTCAATTGATATATGTACAGATAAATCGTATGTGATACCGCTTGTAAGCTTTTTTAAGGCAAGAGCAAAAAGATACAGATAGATATAACCTTTTATTTGATGGGGGTAATTTGTATGGAGCAGAATATAACATCTTTCTGGGATACTAAAACAAAAATATTAGTAGCTCTGTGTTTTTTAATGGGAGCAATTACTCTCTCAGTTATTTTATACGGAAATATTTTTAATAAAGAAGAAGGATTGAGTCTTAATAAACAAAAAGAATTCGCTGCTATTTTACTTGATCAGAAATTATATCAACAAGCTGTTGAAGAATATAAGAAGATAACGGATAAAAATGGATTAAATGATAAAGAAATGGCTAACATCAATTATATTATAGCAAATATTTATATGGAAAATTTATATAATTATGAAAATGCTCTGGCGTATTACAATAAGAGCAAAATATTTAATCCTGATAAATCTATTGAAAATGAGATTAATAGAAAGATTGTTGTTGCACTTGAACATATGGGTCGTTCTTTCGATGCGCAGCAGGAACTGGATAAAATTACTTCATTGAATGTTTCTGATAGTAAGATGGATTCAAGCCTGGTTATAGCTAGAATTGGGAATAAAGAGGTTACACTTATGGAATTGAATAATGAAATAAATAAACTTCCTGATTATATAAAAGAAGAATATAAAAAAGATAAATCAAAAAAACAAAATTTTCTTAATCAATATGTATCAAAACAACTTTTACTGAATGCTGCAAAGCGAAAAGAAATTGATAAAAATAAAGATATAAATTATAAGGCATCCCAGATAAGAGAAGATCTGATAATTCAGCGTTTATTAGAAGAAGAAATTGGAAAGATTAATAAAATAACTGATGAAGAATTAAAAAATTATTATGATAATAATAAAGATAAATTCAAAGATAAAAATAAAACAAAAAAATTCGAAGAAGTTAAAAATGAAATTGAGAACACAATCGAAAGAAAAAAACATGAAGAAGCATATCAGAAATTATTAAACAGATTAGCACAGGCAGAAGAAGTAAAAATTTATGATATACCGTAAGAGCCTAAACTCAAAATTTGGAGAAAAATGAATATTTCAAAGAAAATATTGTTTATATTTTTTACAATATTTATTATATATTTCAATTATTTAATAGCAAAAGAAAAGGATATGGCTTCTGCACCAATTTTTGTGGAATCCAGTGTTGATAAAGCAGATATTACTATTGGAGATATAATAAAATATTCTCTTATAATTAATTATGACACAAGCATTAAGGTGGAAATGCCTCCTGTTGGAATTAATCTGGCTGAATTCGAAATTAAAGATTATAAAATACTTGATCCGGAAAAATATGATACTAGAGCTATACTTCGTAATGAATATCTTATTACAACTTTTACAACTGGAGACTATGTTATTCCTCCTGTAATAATAAAATATTTAGAAAAAGGGAAGGGGTATAAAGAACTGTCATCACAGAAAATATTTATTAGAGTTCATAAAACTCCAGTAAGACAGCAGGATAAAGACGATATACGCGGATTAAAAAATGTAACAGAATTAAAAGTCTCATATGTATATTATCTCGCAATATTTCTTCTTGTTTTAATCATAACAGGAGGAATTGCAGGATATTTATTTTTCAGGAAAAAATGTAATATAAAAGAGACAGTAAAAGAACAAAAACCATTAAGACCAGCACATGAAATAGCTCTGGAGGAATTACAGAAACTCCGCAATGGAGATTTGCTTTCAACCGGTAAAATAAAACAGTATTTTATAATTTTATCTCTAATTTTGAGAAAATATATTGAAGGTAGATATAAAATTATGGCACTGGATCGTACTACAGAAGAAATTATTTCTGAACTAAAAATATTAAGAATAAAATGGGACGAGATAAATATTTTCAAGGAAATTCTGGAATCGAGCGATTTGGTAAAATTCGCAAAATTAATACCTGAACAAAAAAAAAGTGAAAGAATTCTAGAGGTTTCTGAAGAAATTGTTAATAAGACTATAAAAGTAAATGGGTAGATGAGTGGATGAGTAAATGTGAGTGGAATTTTTTTACTCATCAACCCATATACTCATTAACTCATAAACTCCTGCAAAGCAGGACATTTTCGGAGTAAATTATATGAGATTTATGTATCCTATGTTTCTCTTACTTTTGATAATTCCTGTTTACATGTTTTATTATTATAAATTCAAAATGCAGAAATACTCGACTGGTTTTAAATTTTCTGACCTTGGAGTAGTAAAAAAAATTAAGAAATCTGCGCGTATAAGCTATTCACAAAAGATGTATCTTGTACGAATTGCATCTGTTTGTTTTATTATATTGGCATTAGCAAGACTGCAAGCAGGTAAAAGAATTGAAGAAATACTGACTGAAGGTGTAGATATAGTTCTTGCTGTTGATGTTTCAGGAAGTATGCGGTCTGAGGATTTTAAACCGCAGAACAGACTTGAAGTAGCAAAAGAAGTTGTTAAGGAATTTATCAAAGACCGCAAACATGACAGAATTGGGCTTGTTGCTTTTGCGAGTGAAAGTTATACACAGTGTCCGCTTACATTAGATTATGGAGTACTGCTTTCTTTTGTTGATAATCTTAATATAGGTATGATCAAAGACGGGACTGCTGTTGGTATGGGAATTGCCAGCTCTGTTAATAGACTTAGAAAATCTAAAGCTAAAAGTAAAGTAATAATATTATTAACTGACGGACGTAATAACACGGGAAAAATTGATCCTGAAACAGCTGCTAATTTAGCACATTCAATGGGAATAAAAATTTATACAATTGGTGCAGGTAAACCTGAAGGAGCGCTTCTACCTGTTGAAGACCCGTTTTTTGGAAAACGATATATACGTGTACCTCTGGACCTGGATGAAGAATCATTAACAAAAATTGCCAATATAACAGGAGGTCTTTATTTCAGAGCTGAAAGTGAAGATAAATTAAAAGAAATTTACAAAAAAATAGGTGAAATGGAAAAAACAAAGATAGAAACTAAAGAATATATGGATTATACAGAATTATATCAATATTTTGTATTTCATGGAATGATACTTTTATTAACAGAAATTTTTTTAACAAATACAATATTCAGGAAAATACCATAATTTGGAGGGAAAAAATATGCGGAAAAAAATAGTATTGATAATGCTTTGTATTTCTCTTCTTCCTGTTTTGACGTACGGTGAAGAGGAAACAAAAGACAGTAAAAATATAGAAGTTCAGAGTTTAAAGGAGTTCAGCAGAATATTTGTAAGTATTTCTAAGAAAGTCAGTCCTGCTGTCGTTAATATTACTACAACTCAAATAATTTCAAGACGTACACCAGGGTATTATTATTTTGGTCCTGGATTATCACCTTTTGATGATGATTCTTTAAGAGATTTTTTTGGAGATGATTTTTTTAGATTTACTCCTAAAAAACAACCTTACCCTGAACAAAAACGAATTCAAAAGAGCATGGGATCAGGTGTAATAATTGATGAACAGGGATATATTCTTACCAATAATCATGTTGTAGCTAATGCAAATGAAATTACTGTAAAATTGTTTAATGGAGAAGAGTATAAAGCTAAAGTTATTGGCGCTGATCCTAAAACTGATATTGCTGTAATAAAAATAGAAGCTAAAAATTTAACTAAAGCTAATATAGGTAATTCAGATAATATTCAAGTAGGAGACTGGGTACTGGCAGTTGGCAATCCATTTGGCCTTGATCAAACTGTAACAGCAGGTATAATTAGTGCAAAAGGCCGTTCACGTATAGGTATTGCGGATTACGAAGATTTTATTCAGACAGATGCTGCTATTAATCCAGGCAATAGCGGCGGACCTCTTGTGAATCTTGAAGGTGAAGTTGTCGGAATAAACACTGCAATTTTTAGTCAATCAGGAGGATATCAGGGAGTTGGTTTTGCTGTACCGATTAATATGGCAAAAGCTATTATGGAATCTTTAATAAAAAAAGGCAAAGTAATAAGAGGCTTTCTTGGTGTAAATATTCAGGATATAACATCTGATCTTGCCAAATCTTTCAATTTATCTAATAAAGAAGGAAGTCTGATATCAAATGTTTTGAAAGACTCTCCTGCATATAAAGCTGGACTTAAAAACGGAGATATTATTATTACTTATGATAATAAAAAAATTATTGATACAGCTCAATTGCGAAATATAGTAGCAGAAACAGAAGTCGGCAAAGAAGTGGAAATAGAAGTAATACGAGATCAGAAGAAACAAATATTTAAAGTAAAAATAGGGCAATATAAAGAAGAGGAAGAAAGTGCCATGGAAGATTTTGGTTTGAGTATTCAGGAGTTAACACATGATCTTGCAAAAAAATTTGGATATGAAGAAGAGGCAGGTGTTCTAGTAGTTAATGTACAACCTGATAGTTCAGGAGAGCAGGCTGGAATAAAACGCGGTGATTTAATTATTGAAGTTAATAATATTAAAGTTAAAAGCCTGCTAGATTTTAAAAAAGCTTTAAGCTCAAGTGAAGATTTGAGCCAGGCTCTTTTTTTAGTACAATCAGGAGATGTGATGAGATATATTGTTGTGAAAAAAAATCCGTGAACGGATAACAGTCACTGTATTTTGGAGTAAAATTATGCGTTTTTATGATATGAAATTTTTATATTTTCTTATTTTATTTATACCTGCGTTAATTGCTTTTTATGTTTATGTATTTCGTCGTAAAAAAGAAGGTTATAATTTATTTGGAAATATGGAGCTTCTGAAAAAGACAAACATAACATTAAAGCTTGAACGGCAATACCGTAAAGCAGGTCTTATTGTCGGAAGTATTTTTTTTCTTATACTTGCACTGGCAAGACCGCAATTCGGGACTAAATTAGTAGAAATAAAAAGAAAAGGAATAGATGTTGTTGTTGCGCTGGACGTATCCTTAAGCATGCATGCGGAAGATATGAAACCAAACCGGCTGGAAGTGGCAAAAAGAGAAATTGCAAAATTTTCAGACATGCTCGAAGGAGATCGACTTGGATTAGTTGTGTTTGCAGGTAATGCTTTTATACAATGTCCTCTGACGCTTGATTACAGCGCTTTTAAGATGTTTCTGGAAATACTGGATACTGATTCAGTCCCTGTTCCAGGAACAGCGATTGGAACAGCAATTACAAAAGCAGCAAGTGCATTCAGTCAGAAAGAACGTAAGCATAAAGTGCTGATTTTATTTACAGACGGAGAAGATCACGAAACCAATCCAATTGAGAGGGCTGAAGAAGCTGCAAAACAAGGAGTTAAAATATATACCATAGGAATTGGTTCATCAAAAGGAGACCCAATTCCAATAAAAGATAACTATGGTAAAACTATTGGTTATAAAAAAGACCGTGATGGGAAAATTGTTATGAGCGGTCTTGATGAAAATACTTTAAAAAAGATTGCTCTTTTAACCGGTGGCAAATACTATCATGCTTCTTCATCAGAAATAGAATTAGAAAAAATATTAAAAGAAATATCATCAATGGAAAAAAAAGAATTGTCTTCAGGTCTTTACAGACATTATGAGGAACGTTTTTATTACTTTTTATTTTTTTCGTTAATATTATTGGTTATAGAATTTTTTATAAAAGAACAAATAGGCATAAACAATAGGGTAAAAAATGGAGATGAAAATACGAGGAGTTATAATGAATAGAATATATATAATAATTTTATCCGTATTTCTATTTGCATGGGGAATACCACAGGTATATAAAAATCATCAGGCTAATAAAAAATATGAAAAAAAACAATATGATGATGCTTTAAAAATATATAGAGATTTACAAATAGATAATCCTCTTGCCACAGAATTACATTATAATATAGGCAATAGCTTATATGAGAAAAAAAAATATGAAGATGCTTTGAAAGAATATGAAAAAGCTATTTATACAGACAATACAGAACTACAGGCAAAAGTATATTATAATACTGGTAATGCTTTATATCATACTGGCAAATTGCAGGAAGCAATAGACAGCTTTAAAAAAGTCCTGGATATAAAACCAGATGATGAGGATGCCAAATATAATATTGAATTTATTCGCAAAAAAATGAAAGAGATGATGGATAAATCTGAAGAGAGGCAAAAAGAACAAAAACAGAATAAAAAAGAAAATAATCAAAATGATAAAAAAGAAGGGCAGAAAGAAGAGAAGAAAGAGAATAAAGAACAGAAAGAGAGTAAAGAAAAGGATAAAAATAAAAAAGAAGAAGACAAGAAACAAAAAGAAGCGCAAGCTCATAAAGAAGATAAAAATCAGCAAAAGAATGAAGAAGATAAAAATAAAGATAAATTAAAAAAAGAAGAAGCTCTACGTATATTAGAAGCTCTGGAAAGAGATGAAAAAGATAAAAATAAAGATATTAAAAAAGATCAGGTACCTCAAGGGGATATGTCAATTGATAAAGACTGGTAATATGAAAATTAAATGTACTATGAAAAATAAAATTTATATTTTGATTTTATCTATTTTATATCTAACATATTTATGTGTAAACATTTATGCAAGTGATATTTCAATAAATCTGACCATAGATAAAAATGAAATTACAGTTGGAGAAGAAGCAACCTTAACAGTAATTATCACAGGAAAAGTAAGGTCATTACCGGACCCAAACATTCCGCAATTGAAAGAATTCATGGTATATTCAGCAGGCCGTTCAGAGAGTATTTCAATAATAAATGGTGATATATCCTCATCAACCAGTTTTAATTATATTATTGTCCCTAAAAAAGAAGGGCAATTTACAATAGGACCAATTTCATTAAATTATAGAGATAAAGAATATAAATCCAGAGAACTAAAAATTACTGTTCATTCACAAACATCTGGAGCAGATACGTATAATAAAAATATACCAGACGATAATATTCATAAACAAAACCAGGATAAAAATGAAGAATCTCTTCAGGATCTTTTTATTGAAACCCATGTAGATAAAAAATCTCCATATGTAAATGAACAAATAACATTAACATTTGCTTTTTATCAGGCAATTAATCTTTCTGATACTCCAGAATATATTCCTGCATCAATTACTGGTTTCTGGACAGAAGATCTGCCTCCTCAAAGAAGATATTATAAACCTATTAAAGGGAAGCGATATTTGGTTACAGAATTATATTCAGCTCTATTCCCTACTGCCAGCGGGGAATATACAATCGGGGCTGCTGAATTAGTTTGCAATCCTGAAGATGTTTATGACCCATTTTCATTTTTCTCAGGCAGACCGAGAAAGTCAGTCAAACTCAAGACAAAACCTATTAAAATCAAAGTCAATCCTTTACCGGACAAAGATGTTCCGCCCTGTTTTCAAGGAGCAGTTGGAAACTATACACTGGAAGCAAGCGTTGACAAAACGAGTACACGTGAGAATGAACCTGTTACTTTAAAAATAGTAATTCGAGGACATGGTAACATAAAAACAGTTCCGGATTTAGAACTTCCTCCAGAAATAGATGAGAATTTTAAAAAATACAAATCCAATTCATCTGTAAATGTTACAAAAAATAATTACAATGTACAGGGGGAAAAAACTTTCGAATTTATTCTTGTACCTATAAAATCAGGAGATATCAGTATTCCGCAAATAAAATTTTCTTATTTCAGTCCAAATATAAAAAAATAAGTAACTTCAGAAACACCTGTTTTTAAATTAAATATATTGCCAGGAATAAGAAAAGAAGAAATTGATGATGATCAAATCTCTTCTTTATCCATGTCACTGCCAAAAGAAGATATAAAAATGCTGGGGAACGATA
>JACRDZ010000197.1 GCA_016212735.1 Candidatus Firestoneibacteriota bacterium
AAACCATACCTTGATTATTATATATTTCAGATGTCTTGAGTTCTGATTTATTCTGTAATATTTTTAAAGCTTCCGAATATAGAGCTAAAGATTGCTCTAAATTCTGTACTCTGTCTCCAAGACGCAAACGTGTATATGCATTTGCCAGATGAATATTCAATTGTGCATATTCTTCCATGTTATTTTCTTTGTCTAAAACATCCAGTGCTTCTTTGAAGCATGCAAGTGATTTCTCTATGTTATGAGAAATATCTCCTGTCTTCTGAAAATAATATGCCATACCAATATATTTTTTTATTTCAATAAACTCCCTGGGAAATTTGTCACGACTGAAAACATTTAACGCTTCAATAAGAGCATCAATTGCTGAAATTAGATTCTGAGATTTATTTTCTTCAATATTATAATATGTAATTCCAACGTTCTTCCACATTTCAGCAAGTTTAACAAGCATTGCTTCTTCTTTATATATTAATAAAGCTTCTTTATAAAATCCCAATGCTTTTTTCAGATTTGCTGTACGATCTTCTTTATCAGCAAGTTTAAGGTATGCATCTCCCAATTCACTCTTTGCTTTAACAAAATCTAATCTGAGATTTTTCTCTTCATATATTTTTAGTGCTTCTCCAAAATAATCTATTGCTTCAATTATTTTTTCTTTATCTGAATCTTTAAATTTGATTAAAACCAATCCCTGTCTTTGTCTGATATCTGCATATTCTTTAGGAAATACTTCTTTTGTGAAAACATTAAGTGCTTTAAAATAAAATTCAAGTGCATCTTTTAAATATTTTTCACTTGCAGTTTTATTAGTAGCAACAATATAAAGCTCAACATGAGCATCTCCCAATCTCTTTAAGATCGAACCATAGCTTGCAGCATTCTTTTTTTCATCATATATTTCAAGCGCAGTATTATAAGCAACTATAGTATTTTCAATATTATCTCTGCGTCCATATCCTGGTAAATTCATAAACATATTTGCCATAGAAGTATATATAAGTCCTTTTTCTTCTGCTTCTGTACTTTGAGAAATTTCTGTAAAATACGAAAAGAAATCATTTAATATATCGGATGCTCTCTGCATTCTCAAGGACTGCAAACTGTCATTAAAAATGTCTATAATCTTTCCCATACTTTCAAGAGGCTTCAACTGATATAAATGATATATTGCTTCGAGAGGATATTCCTTCTGAAAATAATGATAAAGCTTGCCATGAATTTCAATGTCCTTTTCAAAATCTTTTTCACATAACTTCAGGCATACATTTCTTATAAGATTATGATATTTCCAATCACCATCTTCTATATAACCAGGATATATAAATGACATACTTACAAGATTTACAAAAAAATCGGCTATTTTTTCATCATCATTTTCTGAAATAATAAAAACTACTTCTTCGTTAAAGTAACGCGGAACTGATATTCTGTAAATAACATCCTTTAATCTTCTATCTTGAAACGTAAAAATATCATTTATTTTTTCCATTAAAAAAGTTGCCATATGAAACTCATTTGGGACATTTTCATCGGGGGTTAAAAGATCTTTTTCAGATATAGTTTTATCATGCTTTAAATCAGGCGGAGTAAAAAAATCAACTAATTCTTTATTAGAAATAGTAAGATTGTTTTTTTTCATTAAATCTATAGCATTTACCATTGTCTCCATTATAAATGGAAATCCACACGACACATCTATTATCACATCCTGAAGACTTTCATCATGAATTTCTTTCTTGGTAAGATAATTTACTATATTATCAGTTTTTAATTTTTCAAGCGGCATATATTCAATATATGAAGATAAATCTCCGCATTCATCTGTTTCCTTATTCCATAAAATCGGTTCACGGGTTGCAATAAGGAAAAAAACTTTATTCCCAAGTCTCTTCACTATTTTTTTTACAAGTGAAACAACAGAAGAACTGCATGAATCCAGATCATCCAGAATAATTATGTTCTCATAACGACGGCCTCTTTCATGATGATAAATATTCTCAACTTCTCTAAAAAAAGCTTCTTCCTGCTTAGCCGTATAATTCAATATAAATTCCACTTCTTCTGTTTCAAGATTATGACGTATCAACTCGTCTAATAATTTTACATTTATAATTCTATTAGATGTTAGTGCTTCTGATTTTCGGAGGACTTCCTCTTTCTGACATAAAGATTTAAAATTTTCACTTCTTGAGTGGACAATATTTTTAAGTTTAATATTATTTGAACGGAAATGGTTAAAAAGGCTGTGTGAAGGGTCCCACTCATTAATAATTTTAGATAAAAATGAAACACGTTTATTGCGTAAACGATAATTCATAAAAAAATCTATATATGCAACATACTTTGGAATAAAATTTGATTCCTGATGTTCGCGGAATTGCTTTAGAAGCCGGCTTTTACCTATACTGTCAGGCCCATGTATATTAAGTACAGGCTTAGTTTTTGATCTTGGTAGAAGGAACTTCTGTTCTATTAAACTTATTTCTTTTTCTCTGCCAAAATATATACGCGCATCTTCTCTCTTCTTCTCTTCAATAATATTTTTCTGACGCTTGTATAATATTTCTATATGTTTTCTTTCCATATAATAAATTCCTTATATTGCTTTGTCTTGCAATTATAAATCAAAATTAATAAAATTTAAACAATAATTTTTATTTTACAGACTCTTCATATTTATATCCTGCACGCAATAATGTCATTTCATCAAAATGTTTTGCAAGAAGCTGCATTCCAACAGGAAGTCCATTTGACGTTTTACCGCATGGAATTGAAATACCTGGAATACCTGCGAGGTTTGCTGAAATAGTAAATATATCGGAAAGATACATTTGCAAAGGATCTTTCATTTTTTCTCCTATCTTAAATGCTGGAGTAGGAGATGTTGGAGTTAAAATAAGATCAATATTTTTAAAAGCTTCTTCAAAATCCTGTTTAATAAGAGTCCTCACCTTTTGAGCTTTTAAATAATATGCATCATAATAACCTGAACTTAAGACATATGTACCTAACATTATTCTGCGTTTAACTTCAGGGCCAAAACCGCTGCGTCTTGTTTTTTTATACATTTCTGAAAGACTTTCTGCTTCTTTATCTCTAAGTCCATATCGTACGCCATCATATCTTGCGAGATTCGCACTTGCCTCAGCCGTAGCAATAATATAATAAACTGCTACAGCATATTCTGTATGAGGAAGTGATATTTCTTTTACTAAAGCACCATTATTTTTAAAAACTTCGAGAGCTTTAAAAATACATTTTTTAACTTCTTCATCAATCCCTTGAGCAAAATATTCTTTTGGAATACCAATTTTCAAATCTTTTATACTGGAATCCATGTATTTCTCATAATCCGGGACAGATATTCTTGCAGAAGTAGAATCTTTTTTGTCATAACCTGCAATAACTTTTAACAATCGAGCATTATCCAGAATATCTCTGGTTATCGGCCCAATTTGATCCAGAGAAGATGCAAATGCAACAAGCCCGAATCTTGATACCAATCCATAAGTAGGTTTCATACCAACAACTCCGCATAAACTTGCAGGTTGACGTATTGAGCCCCCTGTATCAGAACCTAACGCTAAAATAGCCTCATTTGATGCAACTGAAGCAGCAGATCCACCGCTGGAACCACCCGGTATGCGTTCCATGTCCCATGGATTACGTGTAATTCCATAATACGATGTTTCAGTAGAAGAGCCCATCGCAAATTCATCCATATTCGGTTTTCCAATAAATATGGCATCATTGGCTTTTAGCTTTGATATTACTGTAGCATCATAAGGTGAAATGAAATTATATAATATTTTTGACCCGCATGTAGTACGAACTCCTTCTATATTCATATTATCTTTAATTGCTATAGGGATCCCTGCCAATTCAGATATCTCTTCATCAGCACTAATTTTTCTATCAACTTCTTTTGCCTTTTCTAAAGCAGAATCAGAAAGAACAGTAATATAAGCTTTTATATGCTTATCATTACTATAAATTTTTTCCAGGACTTTCTGTGTAATTTCAACACTTGTAATTTCTTTTTTTTTCAAAAGCACATGCAATTCGTGCGCTGTTAATTCATTAAGATTCATATATTCTCCTCTTTTATTCTATAATCTTTGGGACTTTAAAACATCCTTTCTCATGCTCTGGGGCTATGGACATTACTTTTTCTACGGGTAAAGATTTTTCATTAATATCTTCACGAAAAACATTATTAAGATTTAATATCTGTGCTGTTGGCAGAATATCTCTGGTATCTAACTGATTTAATTTTTCGATATATTTTAATATATCATTAAGCTCTCCTCTAAATTTTTCTTTCTCTTCATTAGTAACTTCCAACATTGCGAGCTTTGCAATTTTTTCAGTTTCTTCAATGCTTATTGACATATTTCTATTTCTCCTTTTTCACATTGCTTTATTCAATAGCTCAATTACATGCATTACTTTTATTTTTGAATCCTTTTGTCCAAGTCCATCTCTTAAATGCATTATACATCCCGGACATGCAGTAGCAACTATTTCTGCATTGGTTTCTTCAATATTTATTATTTTTCGGCTGCGAATTTTATTTGCTATATCATAATAATAAAGGCTGAAACTTCCACCACCTCCACAGCATGCACTTGAATCTGTCATTTCAACAAATGATTTTGAAATCTGGTTTATTATTTTTCTTGGTGCAGCATTAATATTCTGTTTGTGATTTAAATGACAAGGATCATGATATGTTATATTATATTTTACATCTGAAACAATTTTATGTCTATAAGGAATAAATTCATCTATAAATTCAGAAATATCTTTAACTTTTTTTGAAAATCTTTCAACTTCTGATTCTAATTTTGTATTTTTAAATAACATTGGATATTCATTTTTTAACGCAGAACCGCATGAAGCACATGCAACAATAATTGCATCAAGTTCATATGATAAAAATGCTTTTACATTACTTTCCGCAAGACGTCTGAATCCTTTTTTATCACCAGCAATTAATACAGATATACCACAGCATTTCTGCCCTGGAGGGATTATCACTTCAATATCATTTTTTATTAATACTTCTATTACAGATTTACCTATATCAGTATATACGTATTCCAATAAACACCCGGAAAAAAAACCAACTCTTAGCTTTCTTTTAGAATTGGTTACTTTTATAGGGAAAATTTGACTCAGCCGCTCTTTTGAAAGTTCTGGGATAAGTCTTTTTTTTTCAAGACCACTAATAAAAAACGGCAGATGCCGCATATGTTCTTGTGAAGATGATTTTGAAAAATATTCTTGAAAATATAAAGCCATATCAATGCTCATTTTAAAAAGCGACCGATTTTCTAATATATAATGGAAAATAAATTCTTGAAGATATAACAGACCAAATTTTTCAACTCTATCGCAACGGGCTTTAAGAACTATGGTATCTACCATTACACCACCGGGGCAGTTTTTATGACATGCTCCGCAAAGCAGACACGAATCTATAATATCAGAAACTCTATTTGTAAAATCTATTTTCTTACTGAGAATTGATTCTATGATTTCCATTCTACCGCGCGCAACCATTGATTCAGTCCCTGTTTCTTTAAAAACCGGACAAATTGAACGACAGAGCCCACATCTGCTGCATTTTTTTATTTCATCTTCTAATTCTTTTAAATTTTCTAATTCAAACATAATTTAAGCCAATTACTCAAACATCTTTCCTTGATTTAATATCCCTCGAGGATCAAATATTTTTTTAATATCTTTCATTATACGAATAAAATCCGGACCTACTTCCATTTCAAGATAATTCATTTTAGTGTTTCCAATACCATGCTCCCCTGAAATAGTACCAGCGAGTTCCAGTGTATTTTTAAAAACTTCTAAAACAGCTTTTTCTGCATCATCCATATTATTTTTCTCAGGATCAAGCATAATATTAACATGAATGTTCCCGTCACCAGCATGACCAAAACAAGGTATAATAAGATTATATTTTTTAGCGATATTTTTTATACGGCGCAGCATTTCCGGAATCTGACTGCGCGGTACACAAATATCTTCATTAAGTTTTTTTGGTGCTATCCTGTATAATGCCGGAGAAATAGAAGTTCTCACTTCCCATAACTTTGTACGTTCTTTTTCTTCTCCTGCAGCTTTACAAAAAAATGCTCCGTTTTTTTCACAAATTTTTTGTACAAGACGAATTTCTTTTTCAATTATATCTTCTTTCCCATCCAATTCTATAAGAAGCATTGCTTCTGTGTCTTGCGGAAAATCATTATTTAAATATTTTCCTACACAATCAATTGTATCTGAATCCATTAATTCCAGAGACACAGGAACTATCTTATTGCTGATAATCTGACTTACTGTTTCAGCCGCTTCATCAACAGTATGATAGTAAGATGCTATCGTAATTTTTTTCTCAGGCAGAGGAATAAGTTTCAAAATAATTTTTGTTATAACTGCTAAAAGTCCCTCGGATCCTATCAATAAACTTGTTAAATCAAATCCTGCAACACATTTTAATGTTCTTGCCCCTGTATTTAAAATACCTCCAGTTGGTAAAACAGCTTCCAGCCCAAGACAATAATCTCGCGTAACACCATATTTAAGTGCACGCAAACCTCCTGCATTTTCTGCTATATTTCCTCCTATTGTACATACTCTAAAACTTGCAGGATCCGGAGGATAAAAAAGCCCTTTTTCTTCAACCGCTTTATGTAATAGAGCTGTTATTACTCCAGGTTCAACTACAGCAATTAAATTTTTTTCATCTATTTCAATAATACGATTCATGCGTGTAAGACTTATTACTATTCCGCTATTTACAGGGACACACCCTCCAGTAAGACCAGTTGCTGCTCCACGGATATAAACTGGAATATAATTAGCATTAGCAATCTTTAATACTTCACTTATTTCCTGTGCATTATCCGGACGTATTACAAGATCAGGCAAAAACTCCTGACGGGTTGCATCATAAGAATAACATAATCTGTCTTCCAGAGACTCAAGAACAAAAGGACCTTTAACAACTTCTTTAATATTTTTTACAATATTTTCTGAAATCATAATAAAAACTTCTCCAACAATATATTAGAATACACCTGTAGAACCAAAACCTTTTCCCCGGCTAGTTTCATTTAACTCCTGTGTCTCTAAGAAAACTGCCTGTTCTACATGTTGTATAAGTAATTGAGCAATTCTCATGCCCGGTTCAACAATAAATGGCTCTTTGCCATGATTATGCAGTAAAATACAAACATTTTCCCTGTATTCACTATCAATAACTCCTGCTAAAGTGTCTATCCCATATTTTATTGCTAATCCTGACCTTGGCCAGACAAGTCCTACAAATCCAGACGGGATATGAACAGCAATATCCGTTTTAATCAAAGCATATTCACCTGGAAGTATTTCTTTTTTTTCTGCACTAAAAAGATCTGCTCCTGCATCATAAACATTCTTTCTTAAAGGGAGTTTCCCTTTTTGAGAAAGCATTTTTACTTTAACGTTAATACTCATAAAATCCCCCATACTTTTAATTATACTCATAATATTTTTTAACAAGATATTTTCCAGATATATTATTCAATAGATATTTATCTTTTAAATATATAAGTTTTTCAAGAAATATCGATGAATTATTAAACATATTTGAGATAATACATGGGCCAACTTTACTTTTACCGGGCAATTTTGGTTTAAAAGCTTCCCCCTGAACACCTTTAAAGATCAATATTTCACCATTTCTATTCCCTGCAATTATATCCATATAATAATCATTATCCCAGTCTATTATAAATGGATGAGCAGACTCTCCTGCGTTAATTCTACTTCCGGAAGCTTCCATAAAAGCATATGGAGAAAATTTATTATCCCCTTTATCTCTGAAATCATATAAATTTCCGTTATCATCACCTATAACCAGATCATTTTTACCTTTCTTTTCCCAATCCGTAACAAAAGGAACAATATCAACTAAAAGATCTCCTCCTACATATAAAGAGATTGTTTTTGAATTTACCAGAGATGGACTATAATCATATCCCTGATTAATATAAATATATATATAAGCATAAACTTCGTTGTTTTTTGAACCTAAAATCAGGTCCTTCTTTTCGTCATGATTCCAATCAACAATAAAAGGTGCTGAATTATCCCCCACATCAATTTCTTTTCCATCTGCATCTTTTAATGTTTCCGGATCTTTGAAAACAGGACTTTCATCTACTCCAATATTCTGATAAAAATAAACTTTCCCATCTGCCGAACCTACTAAAAGATCCTTCTTCTCATCATTATCCCAATCAATAACAAATGGAATAGCTTTGCCATCCACCCGCAAGTTATCCTTGTTATTTATTTTTACAAATTCACTCCCGGCAAATAAAGGAGATGCATCTGTCCCTGTATTAATATATATATACAATAGCCCGTTTTCATCTCCAACCAACAAATCTTTTTTACCGTCATTATTCCAATCAACTATAAAGGGGGATGCACTTTTTGCCCCAGTACTGATAATCACTTTTCGTTGCAGAAATTTATTCTCTCTATATTGCTTAATGCTAAAATTTACGATTTTATCTTTCATTGAAGGATCAATAAGCATATAAGAATTAAAATAACCTGAAGACATAAAAGTTATAAAATTCTTTTTCGGGAAAAGATATAAATCTGCATTTCCCTTACTTTTAACATTACCAATATATTGTCCTTTATATGCATAATTCCCATTTTTATATATTTTTATTTCATCATAAACAGGTGATTGAACTGTAAATTTGTTATATCCCCATGATTTGACTGAAACATTTTTATCTTCATTATACATTTCATCAATTGCAGTTACTGCATAATAATTAATTTCACCTTCCTGTACTTTATCAAACACATAAAATTTAACCCCGGCTTTTGTGCTATCCAGGAGAAAATCATAAGATACATTTGTGAAAATCTTATCAGATTTGTATATTCTGTAATAAGTTACATCTTTTTCCTTTTTTTCATCATATGCATTCCAATCAAGTTTTAAACTGCCTGGTATTTCACTCATTTCAACATCAAGTTGTACAGGAGAAGGCGGACGAATATCCAGTGTAGGAGATGTGCTTTTAGTTTCCACTTTTTTATTTTCATTCCCAGCTTCATCAACAGCAGTGACTGCAAAATAATAAGGGATTCCGTTGTTCAACTGTTTAACCTGATAAGTTGAATCCCATCTTGAAGCAGTATCAAATATTGATAAACCTGATATATCGTCAAAATATGATGTATTTACATATATATTATAATGAATTATATCTGGAGAAGAGATATATCCTTTCCAGCTTAAATTTACCTTACCAGAAGATTCATCATCTTCCGCAGCTAGAGCAGTGATTTTCTGTGGAGCAGTTGTATCAAGCATATTGACCGAAATAGTTACAGGAGAGGACATATTCTTCATTTCATCGAAACTGCATATACCGTAATAAGCAGTTAAACCATTTGCCAATATATCTATATACGAAGAATCAATTCCTGTAAAAAGAATTTCTCCTTCAAAAGGTGAAGCAGGTTCTTTTGTAAAACTGCGAATGATTCTGATTCCTTTAAAATCATTGTTTTCCTGGTTGATAGTATCATTATTTCCTGGATTGCGCCAGGTTAAAATAACATTAGAATCTCCGTTTGAAACAGCTTTTAATCCTGTTACCTTTTGAGGAGCAGTTGTATCATCAACATAACCAACTCTATAAGAATAATTATAACTTGAAGTGTCAAGTGTATATACAAGTGACGGGATAAGCACCACTTTTTTATATGAACTGCCAAAATGGTTTACAATAACTTCCCCACCTGAATCAGTAATTTTTTCTATAGATTCAATACCATTATTATCTATCTTAATAACATTAAATCTCCATGTAGTATTAACTCCTCCCAATCCCTGAAAAGATACTTTTAGATTTGAATCTAGATTTTCACTTCTAAACATCACATAATTTGAACCCCATTGATAAGGTTTCTCTTCTTTAAGAGGATTATTGTCTTTTGCAGAATCATATGATATATAATTTTTATGAATATAAGTGGAAGATATTTCAGGATAATCCTTACCATCTGGATAATATTTCCCGCTGTGAATAGACGGATTAAAATTTTTACCAGTAAAATAATTATAAATAGTAAATTCGCTAAAAGCATCTTCTAGTTTTGCATTATTATAAAGATATGAATCCAATGCTTTTTTTATAGCATCCATTCCCTGAACTCTTTTATTAACCTCTATTCCTTTACATTTTTCCCAAATAGATTTGATTATGTTAACATTATAATAATTTGCCAGAAATATTGGAAAAACTCCAACAGCATAATGATGCTGCGGAGCTGGATTTATTATTTCATAACTGCGATTTAAAGCTATCCATGGATATTTAAAAAAATCAGGTAAAAAAACAAAATAACCATTCACATCTCTGTACATTTCTTCTTCCATCCATACTGCCGAAGCTTCATCCCACCAGACTTCTTCGTAAACATCATAAGCAAATTGAATAGCATGAAAAAACTCATGAGCTGCAGTAATACGCAATGCATTTAATGGATCTTCTATTTTATATAGTGATTTAGGATAATCGTTGTCAACCACAATAAAACTGGACGCAACTGCTTCTTTTGTTGATGTTGAATCTACATTAGTATAACCAAATAATGCTCTTACATTGTCAATATTCAGATTCAGAACATATATATCATATTTACTATTCCCGCCTAAATTATTATCGGATATTGGTTCTGTATAACCTAAAGAATTAACTTCTTTAATCCAGACAGACTCGAATATACCTGCACAACTTTCAACATAATCAGGGATAGAATCACTATTTGAATCAATAACAGGAACTTTGTTTCTCCCGTCTCTCGAGTAATGAATTCTGAAATGTGCATCCTTTTTCATTTCATATGTATAAACAACTTCCATTTTATCAAACTGAAAATCTTCAGGATTATCTTGATAATCAGTTGGCCGCCTAAACATTTTTTTTGCATAAGCTTTTGCTTTTGGTGAGAGTTTATTTAAATTCGTAAAAAGAGTTTTAAAATCAGGAGTTCCGCAGCGAATATAATCAATCTTTTCTTTGTCTTTTAACCCTAGTCCTGATACTGCGTTCTGGGAAATATGGACCAAACCGGGAGATATTTTATAAATCTCATATAACTCTTTAGGAATTTCTTTTGCTAAAACATATGAAGCTGTTAAACAGATTACAATAAATAATAAACCACAAAATATTTTTTTCATTTTTTCCTCTTAAAAATAAAGCATACATAAATCACATAATAAAATTCTAACAGATGGTTTAAGTAAAGTCAATTTATTGATTATTCAAATAATATAGAGAAATATTAAGTGTTTTAATAAAATATGGCTTTGGTGATGTATTATCTAAAATTCCTGGTTTTAAAACATCAAATACCATAAAAAAGTTATTTTGTCTTTTGCATTCTGAAAAAGGAGAGCTTTATTCACAGCCAGAAAGACTCCGTATGGCATTTGAGGAATTGGGCCCAACATTTATTAAATTTGGGCAGATACTTGCAACACGTGAAGATATGATTCCAGAGGAATATGCGGAAGAATTTAAGAAGTTGCGCGATAAAGTTCCACCTTTTGATTTTTCAGAAGTTAAAAATATTTTTGCTGAAGAATTAAATACATCAGTTGAATATTCTTATAAAGCATTTAATCCGGAACCTTTTGCTGCTGCATCTATTGCACAACTACTATTTTAGGATTATTAGCTTATAGTTTTGCAACAATACTTGGTCTTTGGCTGGTTTATCTTATTATTAAAAGTAAAAATTTATAATTATTTAAACTCAGCGAGGTCATAAATTCTGAATTTTTCGGTGAGGATTGAGCATCGAGAGCAAGGCGCGAAGGTGAGAAATAGCCTTGTACTATTTCGAACCTGAGCAACACAGCTATCGATGTTCAAGACCAGCGAAAAATTCAAAATTTATGACCTCGCTGAGTTTAACATGCAAATAATACACATGTGTGCAATTCTTGCGTAGAGTTTTATTATAATTAAATGATAAAGCTTAAAATAATGCAAAATATTAATAACATAGAATTCTGGCATATTTATTGCAGCTTTATTATAGTACTTAATAATCAAAACCGGGAGAAAAAGTATGTGAATAAAAATAAATTATTGATAATAATTATTATATTATTTTTTTCTTCTATTTTAGCAAACGAAAGTAATAATAAGAAGGAAATAAAGAGTGAATCAAAAGCTCTGGAGAGATTTACTAAAGAACGCGGACAGGTAAAAGAAAATCCGCATAATGATCTTGACTGTACAGAATGTCATTTAAAAAAACCTGTCCGCGGTGTAGATACAGTAAAAACCGTAACTTTTATTAAGCAAAATTTTAATGATTTATGCACTCAATGTCATTCAGCAGAGAGTAATATACATCCTGTTGGAAGGATTCCACCATTTACTACACCTGAATATCTGCCATTAGATAAAGACGGGAAAAACACCTGTATTACCTGCCATGATATTCATTCTAAAGATACTGCATACAGTTTATTACGCGGTTTTGAAGAAGGTAGATATTCAATGAGAACAGACCTGTGTTATGACTGTCATAAAGATTCTTTTGCTAATAATAATCCTCATCTTACACAGGTTGGCAAGCGTAAATGTCTTTTTTGCCACAGCGTAGAACCTGAATTTACAGATACGGAAAAAACTGTATCTTTTAAAGTGGCAATTTTTACTCTTTGTGATTTCTGTCATAATGTGGTTAAAAAGAATCATCCTATGAATGTAGATGAGACAATTTCTCCCCCTCCAGAATTACCTCGTGATCCTGAGGGTAATGTAACATGCGCTACGTGCCATAATCCGCATGGGACAACAGAAACAGTGCATTATTTGCGTACAGAATATATTATTTCCCTTGAAGAAGAAAAGTATGTAAATCCGCATTTTTCAAAATCTCATTGCACTTCCTGTCATTTAAGCAATCCTACTGACAAAGATGATAAAGAAACTATAAAGAGGAATTTTAAATATAAAGGGAATTTTATTGCTTTATGCAACAGTTGTCATGGATCAAGTTCTAATATTCATCCTGTAGATGTAACACCACCGCCAACAATGAAGGTTCCTGCAGATCTGCCGCTTAATGATGGTAAGGTTACCTGTATTACCTGTCATGATGCGGGATTTAGCAACAGAGGTGTTAAATATTTAATCCGCGGGGGAGACGTAATGACAGAAATTACAGATTTATGTTTTAGATGTCATAATAGAGAAGATTTTAAAAAACGAAATCCACATTTAAAAATTAAAGAAGAACGTAAATGCATGTTCTGTCATATTATTCCGCCTACAGAAGGAGAAGATACTGCTGAAACAGTAAAAATCAAAGGTTCAATTCGTCTATTATGTATTCGCTGCCATTCTGATAGATCTCATCCCGGCAATTTCAAACATTGGATACGCCCTTCTGTTGTTGTCCCTAAAAATTATCCTTTAGATGATGGAGTTATAACCTGTTCTACCTGTCATGATCCTCATATGGGTGCAGTAAAAACAAAACAAAGAAAAACGCTCGGACAGTTAACTGTAATTGGAATGGAAAATAAGCAGGATGAACAGGAAAAAAAAGAAAAACCTGAAAAAATGATTAAAGGTTTACGTTCAGGTTTTGCATGCAGAGTATGTCATATAAATCTTTAAATCATATTCATCTTTAAAAGATCATGGTATTATTTTAAAGTTTAGGAATTTCAAAGTTCATAATTTAGCTCGATGAATCGAGCAACTACATTAAATTTTTTGGTAGTTGCCTGATACTCAATTAATAATGTTGAGTACAAGCTTATCAGGCTTAATTTATATCCTTATAATGAAAAATATATATTTTATAGAATCTACTTAAAATAAAATTAGTATTAAATTAGATTTATTTTTTTTCAATTCGATATCTTATTATTGTCTGGTATTTGTCAGGATTCCATTTAAAAAACATTCCTGGACCCTTAATATATTCCTCTTCATGAGATCCTTGTATTATTTTATATCCTTTAATATCGATAAATTTATTTAATTTTTCAACTGTTGCAGCTTCATTGCTGTATGAGCCAATATGAAGGATTTCTGCTATATCTCCATATTCCCAAAATTCAATTTTAACTTTTATATCAGACTTTTCATCTTGCTCCGGTAATTCTGTAACTTCTTCCGGAACAGGTAATCCATATATCCCTGTCCATTCATTTTTAGGAGTATTCCACGGTTTAGGCCAGCGAGCTATGGGTGCAGATATTTTCATACCATTAACTTTTCTTTTTAATTGATAAAAGGTATTAAATAACGCTTTAAATGCTTTCCCTCCAACAATGTTCGGATCGCCATCTAAAGTAACAGTAATCATTTTTTGTTTTTGTGCATTTCTTATTTGCGGCTCTTTTAAATATCCATATTTTTTAAGATTTTTACAACTACAACTATTTAGAATCAAAAATAATATTAATGTTAAAAACAAACCTGCTAGTATTAATAATATATGTTGAAATATTTTCAACCAAAACTATTTTACCCTCTTTTGTCAGTTCATATATTTTTTTTGACGGTCTATTTTCTTTTTGCTTTAACTTGCTTTTTAACAATCCTATTTTTTCTAATTTAGAAATGATATTATAAATAGATATGTCAATATGTCAAGAGAAATTTAATTGACATATATTGAGGTTGTGTGTATTATTATTTAATATTATATACCATTTCAGGGAGGTTTTTAATTTATGTTCCGTCAAAAATGCTTAACTTTTTTACTGGTATTTTCTTTTATTTTATATCCTGTTTTAGAAGTCCATTCAATTATTATTGATAAAATAATGGCTAAAGTGAATAATGAAGTAATTACTCAGAGCGAAATAGAAGAGCAGATTGATGCTTTGCGTGAAGAACTTTTAAAAAATTATAAACCTGAAGACGTAGAAAATGTAATAAAGAAACAAAGAATAGAAATATTGGGAAAAACAATAGAAACAAAATTAATGCTTCAAGAAGCAAAACGATTAAATGTAAAAGTAAATGAAACAGAAGTAGATAAGGAAGTTGAAAAAGAGGAAGCAAAGCTGAAAGAAAATTTCCCTGATACAGAAAAATTTCTGGAGTATCTAAAAAGCAAAGGACTTAATCCAGATAGTTTAAAGGAAAAACTAACAAAATCTATTCAAGAAAACATGTTGCTTCAGCGTTTAATTTTTAGAGAAGTACGATCTCAAATAGAAGTTACGGAAAGTGAAGTTAAAGAGTATTTTTTACATTTAGGAGAAGAAACTCATGCA